>JBIOYE010000033.1:0-3974 GCA_044870015.1 Candidatus Zixiibacteriota bacterium | reverse complement strand
ACTGCCGCAAGTAAATCCATGACTGGCTAAACCTCCTATCCATTTTTTATCTCGCTTAAGATTTTTTTATCCTCGTCTGAGAGCATCGCTCTCTCTAATAAATCCGGCCGATTCAAAAAAGTTTTTCTCAAGGCCTCTTTTCTTCTCCAGATGCGTACTTTTTCATGGTCCCCGGAAATGAGAATCTCCGGGACTTCCAAGTTTTTGAAATTTTGCGGACGGGTATATTGGGGAAAGCCCAAAATTCCGCTGTAGAAGGAATCCTTTTCAGCCGACTGGAAATTTCCTAAAACGCCGGGGATTAAGCGGACCACCGCATCGATTACAACCAGAGCCGGCAGCTCTCCTCCGGTTAAAACAAAATCTCCGATGGAGACCTCTTCCAACTCAAAAAGCTGTTTTAACCTTTCATCCACCCCGGCATAATGCCCGCAGATAATGATTAAATTTTCCTCTTGAGAGAAATCTTGCGCCATTTTCTGGTCAAATTTTTTGCCGCTGGCGGAAGTCAAAATAATTTTTTTCTTAGCGGGAAGCTGGGTTAAAACCTTTTCCAAAGCCCCGGCCAGCGGTTCCACTTTCATCACCATTCCGCCGCCGCCGCCGAAAGGAGTATCATCTACGGTATTGTGCTTGTCGGTGGTAAATTCCCGGATATCCCAGATTTTAATTTCCACTAAATTTTTCTCCCGGGCTTTCTTTATCAAACTTTCCCCGATTACCGAAGAAATTACATTGGGGAATATGGTCAAAACATCTATTCGCACTTTATTCTTCCACCATTAAATTGACGTTAACTATTATCTTTTTGTTTTCTAAATCCACTTTCAGGACCGCCTCTTTGGTGGCTGGAATATAATATGTTTTCTCTTCAGATTCCACCCAAATTATGGCGTTGGCCAGGTTTTCGATAATTTCTTTTACCTTACCTAAGTATTGTTTATCTTCCGTTTCCACCTCCAGCCCGATTAAATCGAAGATGTAATATTCATCCGCCTTGAGTTTAGCCAGAGATTCCTTTTCAACCTCCAGATATTTTCCCACCAAACTTTGAGCCTGTTCCGGGGTATCAATGCCTTTTAATTTCAAAAGAGCCTTATTTTTGAATTGTCTGACCTTTTCGATTATAAAAGGAGGTTTTTCCGGCAAGAGAAAAACCTCTTTTATGGTCAACAGGGTTTTTGGGCTCGCGGTTAACGGTGTAACTACAACTTCCCCTTTTAAACCTCGGGTCTTGCTGATAATCCCTAAGCTGACTTTATTACTCTGACGATTCGGAACAAACAAGCTAAGGTTATTCCAAAATCTCGAGCACTGCTCGTTTACCCTTTTTGGCGGAAGCGGCAGTCAGCAAAGTCCGGATGGAGCGGGCTGTGTTTCCCTTTTTCCCGATAACTTTCCCCAGGTCTCCCTGGCCCACGCGTAGTTCGTAAACCGTAGTCTTTTCACCTTGCACTTCGGTTACCACAACCTGACTCGGATTATCCACCAGCTCTTTGACAATGGTTTCGATGAGCATCTTCATACTTCCTCCTTTTTCCCGCTTGGTTTAGGCGGGGTTTTAACCTGTTGCAGGTTCAGTTTAAGTTTTAGCTTCAGCTTCTGGTTTAACTTCAGCCACTGTCTTGTCTTTAGCTTTTCTTCTCTTTTTACGTGCTCTTTCGGGTAATTGTTTAGCTATTGTGAGGGACGAAACGTCTTCCCCTTTTTTGAGAGCTTCCCACTTTCTCAAAAGTCCGATGTTGCGGAAAATCGAGGCCACGGTGCCGGACATCTGGGCTCCTTTTTTGAGCCAGCCGAGGACTTTGTCCTCTTTAAGCTCCACCAGAGCCGGTTGGTAGACAGGTTGGTAATTCCCCACAAATTCTATAAACCTGCCATTTCTGGGCATGCGGGAATCCGTCACCGCAAAGCGGTAGAAAGCCCTTTTGTTGGCTCCCATTCTTCTTAGGCGTATGGTAACAGGCATATTCTGTGTAATCCTCCTTAGTTATTAGTTGAATGAAAACATTTTTGAGATTTTTTTCAAGTCCATTTTGGCAAAATTTTTGACCATCTTCTCCATCATGGCAAACTGTTTCAAGACCTTGTTGACATCCTGCGTGGAGGTTCCGCTTCCCAAAGCGATTCTTTTTCTCCGGCTTCCGTCAATCAGGTTGGGGTTGACTCTTTCCTGTTTGGTCATAGAGCAGATTATCGCTTCTACTCTGGTAAGCGTTTTTTCATCCATCTCCATCCCTTTTAATTTCCCCATCTCCGGCATCATCCCCATAATCGATTCCATAGAGCCCATTCTTTTAAGCTGTTGGAGTTGGTCGTAAAAATCTTCCAGAGTAAATCTTTCACCTTTTAATTTTTTCTCTAATTTTTCCGCCTCTTCTAATTTTACCGACTCCTGCGCTTTCTCTACCAATGAGACTACATCCCCCATTCCCAAGATACGGGAAGCTATTCTTTCCGGGTAAAACAGCTCTAAGGCATCTGTTTTTTCACCCACTCCGATAAATTTGATGGGTTTGCCGGAGACGGCCCGGATGGACAAAGCCGCTCCACCTCTGGTATCACCATCCATTTTGGTCAAGATGACTCCGTCGATGCCCACTTTCTGCTCAAAGCTGGCAGCGATATTGACCGCATCCTGTCCGGTCATTCCGTCCACGACTAATAACACTTCTTGCGGTTTTAACTCCGATTTAATTTCCGCCAACTCTTTCATCAGAGCTTCATCTATGTGCAATCTTCCGGCGGTGTCGATTATGAGTAGATCAAAACCGTTCTGTTTGGCATGCTCGAATGCCTCCTGGCAGATTTTGAGCGGTTTGGCATCCAAGCTGAAGGTGGGAATCTTCAGATTCTTGCCTAAAATTTTCAGCTGTTCAATGGCAGCCGGTCGATAAATATCCGCCGCCACAAGCAAGGGTCTTTTACCCTTTTTTTCATAGAATTTGGCAATCTTTCCACAGGTGGTGGTTTTTCCTGAACCTTGCAGACCGGTCAACATAAAAACTGTGGGTTCAGTGCCGGAAAATCTTAAGGGTTTGTTTTCTTTGCCTAAAAGCTCCACCAGCTCATCATAAACTAATTTAATCAATAACTGCCCGGGCTTGACTCCTTTGAAGGTTTCCTGGCCTAAGGATTTTTGCTCAATGGAAGAGATGAAATCTTTGACTACTTTGTAGTTGACGTCTGCTTCCAGGAGGGCAACTTTTACCTCTTTGAGGGCTTCCTTTATATTGCTTTCCGAAAGCCGGGCATACCCCCGGAGTTTGTTGAAAATCTTATCAAATTTTGAACTTAATTCGGTAAACATAAATGTGCTGGTTTAGCATAATAATATAACTATTAAATCGAATTAGGCAAGTAGAAATTACGCTTCCCTCAACTCCCTTATGGCTCTTCTATAATCCTTAGCTTTAAATATAGCCGAAGCCGCCACCAGAACCTCCGCCCCGGCAGATTTAGCCAATTTCGCAGTTTTCGCGTTTATCCCCCCATCTATTTCTATGTAATATTTATACTTCTTGGCCTGTTTTAGTTTTTGGGCTTCTTTAACCTTAGGCAAAACCGAGGAGATAAAACTTTGCCCGGCAAATCCCGGATTAACCGACATAATCAAAAGCAAATCCAGATCTTTAAGATAGGGCTTTACCCTCGACAAAGGAGTTTGTGGTCTAACTGAACAACCGGCTTTCATCCCCAAATTTTTAATTTTAGAAATAACCGGCTTCAAATCCGGGCAGGCCTCAATATGCACCGTAAGAATGTCTGCACCGGCGTTGGCAAACTCTTTCAGGTATTTGGTAGGGTTTTCAATCATCAGATGAACGTCCAGGGGAAGTCTGGCTGAGCGATTTATAGCTTCCACCACCACCGGACCGAAAGTCAGATTATCCACAAAATGCCCGTCCATCACATCACAATGAATCCAGTCCGCCCCGGCTTTTTCCACTTTTTTGATTTCATCCTGTAAATTT
>JBIOYE010000032.1:0-4738 GCA_044870015.1 Candidatus Zixiibacteriota bacterium | reverse complement strand
ACACGACGCTCTTCCGATCTAAAGGGAAAAGCAGTTAGTTCTGCGTTGAGGACAACATTGGTCTACGAACTCAAACTTTTAATTCTGAAGGAAAATTTTATTTATGAAAAGACTTTTTCTCAGGTTGTGGAAGTATGTGCAAGTATTTCTTCAACCTGAAACCCAGAGATCTGACATAAATCCTCGGTCTCCGACCGACGATATACTAGAGGATATCGCATGGATTTTCCCGCCAAAAGAGGTCCATAACGCTGACGCATGGGACAGCTACTGGAAGAAACAAATCGAACATGGTTTCGGGCCAGCATTTTTTGATATGTTCATTAGCGATGATATCATAGTCAAAGCGGCTCAGAGATTCGATCTTTCTACTGTTCTGTGTGTAGGAAACGGTATCTCGCAAGAACCAGTCGCATTATCTCGGGCTGGACTTCGGGTTACTGCCATGGACATCTCTCCACTCGCTATTTCATTGTGTCAGGCATTCAGTGAGAAATTCCATTCAGAAGATCATTACATTAGTCCTTCCTTATTACTCCCGGATGGGACGGTTAACTTTGTGGTAGGAGACATATTGAATCGTAATGATTGCCCCGGTCCCTATGATATTGTAATAGAACGTCGCACTATTCAAGACTATCCAGAGGATCAGCGACGAGAAGCCGTTGCGGCTGTCATCTCCCGTGTTTCGACTAGGGGAATTTTGGTTAGCCATTGCCACGATGGTGCTTGGAAGCCACCAGCCGAACCCTATCACTCAACTAGGTCTTTAATAGCAGGCCTGGGAATCGAGATCTGGAAGGGCGGTGACATCACGAATCTAGATGGTCGAATTGCACTTACATTGACTTCAACTGGTTAACATAGCTGAGAAGATTCTGCTGAAGCTTGTAGTTTCTAGACCCAGCTGCCTCAAGCCGTAAAAATCAAATTCTTAAAACTTCACACTCAAAGAAACTCTGTGACTGCTCCCTAAATCGGACTGAAAGGGAACAAAAGCGTAGTCGATGGCATAAATTTTGTATTTCACACCGGTCCCGAAAGAGAAATTGGTCTCTTCGTATTCGGTCTTATATCCCGCCCTCAAAAAAACTTTATCCTGCAACCCGTATTCACCACCCGTATTCAGCTTCCATTTATCACCCTTAGTTTTGACCACGTCCAAACTCACACTTAAATTTCCCTGGGCGATTTTTTGCGGCAAATGATGCAGGACACCCAGACGGAATTGGGTCGGCAGAGAAAAATCCTCGGCTTTGAATTTCAGATTAGGTCCCAAATTTAAGACCGCTATTCCAAATTGCCAGTTCTTCAAAAAATAAATTCCTCCCAAATCAATCCCCACCCCCGAAGCGGAATTAATATCTATTTTTTCATACAGATATTTCAGACCGATTCCCACATTTATCTCTTCCCTTACTTTTCGGGCGTAAGAAAAATCCAGAGCTAAATCATGGGCATCGAAAGTCCCTAAGGGTGCAGTAGAGGGACCGGTTCTTTTCTCCAAATTGGGTATCTGCTGAAAAGTAAATCCTACTGCTATATGGTGACTTTTTATGTTGAAACCGGCGGCTAAATAATCCAGGGTAATATCCTGAAACCAGCTGTTGTGCATAAATACGATTTCATTTTTAGAGCCGCCGGCTAAACCGGAAGGGTTAAAATGCAAACTGGCTAAACCTTCCGAGTAAGCGGTAAATGCCTCTCCTAAGCTGGTCGGTTTTGGTAAGAAATTATATTTCAGGTAAGCCAGACCGGAAGTCTGGGGTAAGGCCCGGGCAGTTGAAAAACCGCCGGCCAAAAAAATCAATCCTGCTAAAAGAAATTTTTTTATCATGCTAAAACCCCACTTGTAAGGAAATCAAATTATCCGCCCCGGCATCCACCGCCTCGGTGATAAAGGCATAATTAACAAATACGGTTACTTTTCTCAATTTATGCTTTAAGCCCAGACCCAAAGTCAAGTCACCCCGGTTTAAACCGGCCCTGGCGGCTATGATATTTCTATACCAGTATTCTCCTCCCAGGTGCATAAGCACATCTTGATTCTCCCTTTTTTCCAGATCCAGCGCCAGCAGAAGCTGATTTTTCAGAAGCAAAACCGCCGCTCCCAATTTAACCGAGACCGGGAATTCTTCGGAATGGGACGAACCGGTAAGTCCGTAAGCATCCCAAAAATCTCCGGAACTCCAGTTATGTTTCAAGCCGAAATTTTCCACCACCAGTCCCACCCGCAGGAAGGAACGGGGTAAATACAAAGCTCCCAAATCGAATCCCACCCCGGAAGACTGGATATTGCCCAAATTGGTTTGCAGGTATTTGATGTTGACGCCTACTGAAAAATCAGGGTTGACCCGGCGGGAAAAAGTCAGGGCAAACAGATTTTGATAATTGGAAAGAGAGCCGGTTATCTGTCCGTTGCCGTCTCTTTCATCTACCTCACCTACTGCCACGTTAATCCAGCTTAATCCGATACCGGCTTCATTTTTTATAACCTGGGTGTAAGCTAAGTAACCCACTCTGCGGTCTAAAGACATCTGCCTGTATGAGCCGGCCGCTAATTTCTCTTTTATCATTGAGCTGCCGGCCGGATTGAATAAATTTCCTTCGGCATCATCTGAAATGGCTACATAAGTGCCCCCCAAAGCCATGGCCCGGGCACCCCAGAAGGTCTGGAAAAATGGCCCCGGGTAACCTCCACCTCCGGTTTCTGCTAAAGAGATGTCAGAGGAAAGTAAAATTGCCAGGATTAGAATTTGTGCCAAAATAATCAGTTTCATTTTCATCTAATCACCGCCACTTTCCCCCACTCTTTCTGTCCGCCTTCCGCTTCCACTTTGAAAAAATAGACTCCGTTAGCCACAATTTTTCCGTCTTTATTTCGGCCGTCCCAGATTTCATCATACTCCACACCGGCCTGGCGAGTTTGATTATTTATAAGAGTGGCTACCAAATTTAAGGCGAAATCATAAATTTTGACGGTCACTTTTCCGCTTTGTTTGGGAGCGTAATGAATTCTGGTTACGCCGCTGGAAAGCTGGGGTGAAAAGGGAGATGGATAGGCGTAAGCGGTTTTCGAAGCGGCAGTGCCGATAGGGACATGTGTGCGAAAAACTTTCCAGGTCAACCCACCATCAGTGGTTTTTACTAAACCATCTTCTCCTCCGGCCCAGATCGTGTCACCGATTACTCTGACCGCAAAATACTCCGGTGACCGGATTTGATTTCCCAAAGAATCGAAGGAGTCCTGGATAAAATCGTAAGTAATCCAAGTTTGAACTGAATCATTAGCATTAGATTTTTTTAAGCCGGAACTGGTAGCGGCCCAGACAATCGAATCCTGAAAGGCAAAATTCCAGATTAAGTCACCGGCCAGGGTGGTGCTCCAGGTTTTCCCATTATCTTCGGACTTGCTGGCGGCCGGAAACTCACCGGATAAAAAGGTCGGTTGGGTTCCAGCCCAGATTATTTTTTTGCTTCCAAAGGTCTGAAGAGCTAAGGAAACTACAAAATTGCCGGAAATACCGGGTCTGGCATAGCTGACAAAATCAGTATCCACCACCAACCCGGTGGCGACGCAGATAACCGAATCTAGGGTAATCAAGGTATCCCCGTCACAGATCAAAGTATCTGTCTCAATATGATAACCGTTGGCCGAATCCGCGGAATCACAGACAATGGAATCTATGAAACTGCAGGTTACTACATTTATCTGACTGTAATGAATGACCGTGTCGGCAAAACCGGTGGCGGAATCGACCGGGGTAAACAGGGTATCGGTGGAGTCCAGAGGGGTGTAAATAAATTTATAAATTCCCGCGGCGGTCCCGCTCCAGATGACGGTTGTGTCCGGGTCCAGGGTATCCGCCACCGCCGAAAAGAATCTGTTATTTAGATTGTTGCCGAAGCCGTAGATTTTGTAATCATTTCTGGCGATGGTATCCACGAAGACATTCTGCCAGACCGAATCATTTTTAGTTCTGATTAAAGATCCGGCAAAACAGGAAGCCCACACAAAACTGTCTGCCAGGGCGATATCGTAAGCTAATTTGAAGGCGAAATTGGCCTGTTCCGGTTTGAAGGAAAGAAAGCTGGCTCCCATATCGGAGCTTTTATTGAATCCGGTTCCGGTGGGGACTAATTGTCCCTGCCGAAGTTGCGAAGCCGAGGTACCCACCCAAAGCAGCGAATCCTTTCCGGCCAAGGCCGATATTTCTTCGGAGTTTAAGCCGTCCGTGACGTGGAAATTTTCCCAGGTTGTTCCTCCATCGGAGGTGCGGCTCAAACCGGAGCTGGTTGCCACCCACAGATTTTTTCCGTCCCACATGATTTCCACCACGCTGTTTCCGGCCGGACGAGGTGAGCTCTGTCCTAATTCATAGCTGAATAAATCTGCCCAGGCACAGATGGGAAGTGCGAAAAAAAGTGTGATTAAAGTCAGGGTTTTTCTAATGGGCAAGTTTAACTCGCTTAATAAAAAACCGAGCGGGGCCTCACTCGGACTGGCTAAATTGCTGTATTAACATCATCTAAAGCTAATACCGAAGTCCGATTTTGTCAAGTCCTTTTATGTCGTAATCCAGCTCTCACTTGTTCCAGAATCCCCCATCTTAAGCTTTTGTCCGATATGACGATATCCTGAAACCCAAATTGCTCCATAAATTGCTTCAAAATAGCTGTCCCGGCACTTATGATATCCGCTCTTTGGGGGTCGATTTTCATAAATCTTCTTCTTTGA
>JBIOYE010000031.1:0-16522 GCA_044870015.1 Candidatus Zixiibacteriota bacterium | reverse complement strand
TCCGTCTCCCAGCTTGAGACAAGCTGGGTCTACAGCTGAAATCTTTCCATAAAACAAAAAAGCCGAGCAAAAGCCCGGCTTAATTTTAGATATCGAAATTTTACTTAGCCACCAAAGTGCCTGAAATCGGAATAGTAACCCGGTATTTATCCGAGCCGTTAATCTCCAAAGTAGAGCAGAGATTAAAATAACCCGGGGTAGCTTTTTTGTCCACCCGGAAAATCATCTCGGTAGATTTCCCCGGCTCTAAGTTGGTCTTTTTCAGGTCTATGGCCACCATTTCCCTGGGCTTATCAATCAACGACACATCCACTTTGGTAATATCAGCGTTAAAAAGCAGAATCTTGCGGATGTCATTTTTCCCCAGCTGAACCGAATCATACATAACTTCAATGGGAGTAAATCTGACTGTAGGGCTTTCAATTCCTACATTAGCAGAGAAAGTCAGAGCCAAAGTAGGGGTGGTAGGGTCATTGGAAGTAATCGTAACCGATTTATTTATTTTTCCCATAAAGTTCTTGGCGTCAAAAGAAACTTCCAGATCCACAGATTCACCCGGCACCAGATTGTTCTTCTTCAAAGGAGCCGAAGTGCAGCCACAACCGGGTTTAACGCTGGCAATCTTCAGCGTATCTTCACCCACATTCTGGATTTTATAGATATGAGAAACTTTTATCCCCTTGGGCATATAGCCGTAATCCCACGTAGTATTGGGAACCAAGATTTTGGCCTTGGTCGGAGGGAGTGTTGGAGCTGTTATGACTTTGGTGGTGTCCTGCTGGGCTGTGACTACAAAATAAGTCATCGACAATAAACTTAATAGAACCGCAATATTACATAGCTTCTTCATAATTTATCCTCCGTTAAGTATGTTAATAATATGTTAAATTTTCTTATTTTGTCAAGCGCTTTAACGTATTTTTTACCTAATATATACGCAAAAGGATGCAGATTTAGGGGAGAGGGAGCAAAAAATTTTAGCGCCACCAGGTCTGATAAATTAGCCGGGCAAAATAGTTGCAATTTTCGGTGAAATCCCTTTTATTACTTAAAAGATAAAATTATGAAAGTCTTGGTAATCGGATCCGGCGCCCGGGAGCATGCCTTGGTATGGAAGCTATCCACCTCCTCTGTGGTTGACAAAATCTACGCCGCGCCGGGAAATCCGGGCATCTCTCAGCTGGCCCAAATTGTGGAAATATCCCCGGATAACCTCTCCGAGCTGGAAAAATTCGTGCGCAAAAATAAAATCGATTTGACCCTGGTGGGACCGGAGCTGCCTTTATCCCTGGGAATAGTGGACTTATTTCAGAAAAAGAAATTGAAAATTTTCGGGCCGGTTCAAAAAGCGGCCACCCTGGAGTCAAGCAAAGTATTCGCCAAAGAGTTTATGCATAAGTATCACATCCCCACCGCCAGTTATCAGGTCTTTGAAAAGTTCGACGAGGCGGCCCAGTTTGTCTGCTACGCCAATTTCCCCCTGATTATAAAAGCCGACGGACTGGCTTACGGCAAAGGGGCCTTCAAAGTAAGTGACGATGAGCAGGCCGTGGACGTTTTGAAAAAGATTATGCTGGAAAAAATCTTCGGGGAATCAGGCAATCAAGTTGTCATCGAAGAATTCCTTCAGGGAGAAGAAGTTTCTGTCATGGCTATTACGGACGGAAAGACCATGCTGCCGTTGTTGCCGGCGCAAGACCACAAAACCTTATTGGACGGTGACCAGGGTCCCAATACCGGTGGAATGGGAGCTTACAGCCCGGTTCCTTTTGTAGACCAAAAACTGCAGGAAACCATACTGGATAAAATCTTGAAACCTACCCTAAGCGGGCTAAAAAAAGAAGGAATTTTTTATCAGGGAATTTTGTACGCCGGCTTGATGTTAACCTCATCCGGCCCCAAAGTTTTGGAGTATAACTGCCGCTTAGGTGACCCGGAAGCCGAAGCGGTACTACCTTTGCTAGAGACAGACTTAGTAGAAATTGCCCAAGCCGCCTTAAAGGAGAAATTAGACCAGATAAAACCAAAATGGAAAAGCGGGTTTTCAGTATGCGTAGTTTTAGCTTCGGCCGGTTATCCGGGAGATTACCAAAAAGGGAAGGAAATTAAAGGGATAGAAGATATTTCGGAGCAGGAAGTTTACTGCTTCCATGCCGGAACAAAAATGAGCCAGAATAAATTAGTCACAGCCGGAGGAAGAGTGTTATCGGTCACGGCAGTGGGGAAAACCCTGGAAAAAGCTCTGGACAAAGTTTACAATGCGGTAGATAAAATTTATTTTGAAGGGATGCATTATCGAAAGGATATAGCTTACAAAGCCACAGAGGTGAAAAAATATGCCTAAACCAAAGGTTCTAATTCTGGTCGGTTCTAAATCAGACACGGAAACCATGCAGCAGAGCTATGAAATTTTGAAGCAGTTCAAAATCCCCTGCCAGTTGATAATCTCCTCGGCTCACCGGAATCCGGTTAAAACCAGAAAAATTGCCAGAGAAGCCAGTCACAAAGGGGTTAAAGTAATAATCTGCGCCGCGGGAATGGCGGCTCATTTAGCCGGAGCCGTGGCTTCGGAAACTTTTTTACCGGTAATCGGGGTCCCTATGGCTAACTCATATTTCAAGGGAACCGATGCGTTTTTGTCCACGCTCCAGATGCCTTACGGGGTCCCGGTAGCCACTATGAGCGTGGGTAATTCCGGAGCCAAAAATGCCGGAGTTCTGGCGGCTCAGATTCTGGCTTTAGCGGATGCCAAATTAAGACGAAGTCTGCAGGAATTCAAAAAATCTTTGGCCAAGAGTTAGAAATAAATCTCTCTTTTATGTCGATTAATAAGCTACCTTGCATAAATTGACAGAAATCTAAATTATGGCCAAAAAGCTTTTCATATTTGAGGATGACAAATTCAGCCATTTTTATCCTCTGACCTATAACCGTCCGGTTTATGAGTTATTGTGCGGAATTTCAAAAATCAGGGAGAAGATCGCCTTCTATTTTCCGAACTGTGAAGTAATTTTACTCTGCCGGGATTTCCTGGCTCCTTCTCTGGCTGAAAAAACACAAGGTAGCGGCATTAAAGTCAACGACTTCGAAGTGGCCGATTCTGATGAGGTTTTTCTGGTCAACGGCCGAGCCCTGCCGGATGAGAATTTCAAAAAAGAGATACCGGAAAAAGAATCTTTGTTATTTCATAATGAAAATCTGGTCTTGGGTAAAGTTTCCGGGAGTAAGTTCAAGAAAAATTCAGAAGGTTTCAGGCATCTGTATTCTCCTTCTAAAATCAAACACCTCAAGGAAAGCCTGGAAGTCCAGATAACTAAACTGGATTTGGTCAGCTACCTCTGGGAATTAGTGGGGCAGAGTGAGGCAGAGACCAAAAACGCTTCTGAAATCAGAAAAGATTTTATGCGACTCAAACCCGGTTTGGATTTCAAAAATATGTTCAAGCATAATCAGGTAGATGGTCAGGTCGTGATATACAATTTAGATAATGTTTATATCGGGAAAAAAGTTGAAATCGAGGCCTTTTGCCTCCTCAATGCCCAAAAGGGACCTATTTATATCGACGATGGAGCAAGAATCCTGGCTCACACTCGAATAGAGGGACCCTGCTATATCGGCAAGGATACTCAAATTGTGGGAGGGAAAGTCCGGGAAGGATGCTCCATCGGGCCCATGTGCAGAGTTGGCGGAGAAATCGAGGAAAGTGTTTCTTTAGGATACACCAACAAATATCACGAAGGTTTTATGGGTCACTCTTATATCGGGGAATGGGTCAATTTAGGCAGCGGAACCCACAACAGCGATTTAAAAAATAATTACGGCTCGATAAAAGTCGCTTTAGCTGGAAAAGAGGTCGATACCAAATTTTCTAAGGTCGGATGTTTCATCGGAGACCATGTCAAAACCGGCATCGGAACCTTGCTTTCCACCGGCATTGCCATCGGCTTGGGCACCAATCTATTCGGGGGAGGAATGTTTGCTCAAAAATTCATCCCTCCTTTTGTTTGGGGAGATAACCAAACCTTGCAACAGTACCATTGGGAGAAATTTATACAAACCGCCCAGACGGTCATGGAACGAAGAAAGGTATCACTTTCCCCGGCCGAAAAAGAACTGCTGCAGAAAATCTACGAATTAACTTTATCCGATAGAACTGCTTTAAAGAGATAGTCATCCAAGCTTAGTCTTCTCAGCCTCATAAAAAGGGAAAATTTAACCCACTCAAGGGAAAGTTTTTCCCAAAATCTGAAGTTCAATCTCTTTCTGAAAAATTTTGCTTCCCTCATTAAGTGTCGAGCCAGCATAGGATTAATCCCTCTTTTTACAAGTTTTTGAACAGAAGGCATAGCTTTTGCTCAAGCTCTAACCAACTGATTCAAAAATAACTGATCACCGTCAAGGATATGGTTCGAGACTTCGACCTAAGCTCAGTCGAGGTCCAAGCTCACCATAAAAAAGGAGGGAACTTGTGACTAGTGTCGAATTAGAAAAGAGTTGGGAAACTTACCGGAAAAATAAATCAATAGATCTGCGCAACAAAATTCTGACCGCCTATTTACCCCTGGTAAAATCGGTAGCCGGAAGAATGGCGATGGGTTTTCCCAAATCGGTGGAGCTGCCGGATCTAATCAGCACCGGAGTTTTGGGCCTGATGGAGGCCTTCAATAATTTTGACCACAAACGAGGAGTAAAATTTGAAACCTATGCGGTGCCACGAATCCGGGGAGCTATTTTAGACGAACTGCGGGCTTTGGACTGGGTGCCACGTTCGACCCGGGCCAAATCAAGAGAGATAGAAAAAGCCCTCTCCAAATTAGAAAACAAATTAGGCCGCATCCCCAGCAAAAAAGAATTAGCCAAAAGCTTAAAAGTCTCCACCGAAGAATTAGCCCTAACCTTAGGAGATGTTTCCTCCACCACCATTCTTTCATTGGATGACTTAATCTATAAAGAAGATGACAACCATCAAATCCCCCGAGTAGAAACCTTAGAAGCCAACACCACCGATGACAACGTTCTACACAATTTAGAAAAACAGGAACTCAAAGCTTTTCTGGCTCAAGCCCTGGATTTAATCTCGGAGCAGGAAAAACTGGTTCTGGCTCTGTACTACTATGAAGAGCTGACCCTAAAGGAAATCGGGGAAGTTATGAATATCTCCGAATCCAGAGTTTCCCAGATCCACACCAAAGCCATAATGAAGCTGCGGGGAATGATAAAGGAGAAATTAGGATACTAAAGTTATGGCCGATAAGAACTCTTTTGGTCCCCTGAAAGACCTGCCCTTTACATTTTTTTCCTTGGAATGCCCGGTCTGCGGACAGGTCAATGAATACAAGAAAATAAAGTCGGGTGCCTTCGTGGAGACCAAAATCGATACGGACTTTTGGCCCCAGGAAAGAATCTGGACTTTTCCGGAAAATCAAAACTTGCATCCCTATTTATTTCTGTTCCTGACCTGTGAAAAATGTTTTTTCACCCGGGAAGCGGAAGGCGAATTTTTAGAATGGAAAAAAGATGAAAGCTTCACCAGCCAGATTCTGCCGAACTTAAAACAAAGACATCTGGAATCTTATCGGGACAAAAATCACCTGATTTACCGGCTGGGATCAAACCTGAATGTCACCAATTATCCGCAGCAGAGCATCATAATTAAGTTACTTTTAGCCATTGCAGATGAAAAATTAAAAGATGACTCCTCGGATTTCAAAATCGCCCGCTACTTTTTGATGATGGCCTGGATTTTCCGGGAACAGGAACAGCCGGCTTACCCTGCCGCATCGACTCCTAAAAGCAATAGTCTCAATAAGCAGTTGAAAACTTTCTTCGAGGCGCAGCAAAATTATTCGGAACAACTGCGCCAGCTGAAAAAAGAGCTGGAACAAAAGTCAAATAAGACAAGCAGTGCCGTTTTTGACCAGAGCGAGCAAGAGGAGTTAAAAAGCAAATGTCTGAAATGGATTGAAGAAACCCAAGCCACCTTCGATTTTTTAAATCACTGGTTGGGAACGCTGGAAAATCTGGTGGCGCACGAAAACATGTCCAAAAAGAAAACTAATCCCCAGGCCAATGTCTTTAGCAAGAAATATAAAAACTATACGAATTTCACCATGTTCCTGAAACAACTGAAGGAAAAACATTCAGAAATTGCTTTGAATGAAAAAGAAGCCCTGGAATCGGCTTTAGTGTACTACAAGAATAGCTTTCAGGGAATCGATATACTGGGAAAGGAGATCCAGAAAGCTCAGACCGGTTACCTGATAGGAGAGCTGTCCCGCCGGGTAGGAGACCATTCCACCGCCCTGCAATTTTTTGATTTCTCCATAAAACAGACCCAGGAACTCTTGCAAGATGAAATAAATGTGGATTACAACGTAGCCTTAGCCCAAAAAATAAATCAACTGGCTCAACAACAAAAAAACCTAATCAGATAAGGTTCAACTATGTTCACCATAAAAGGAGAGCAACATGGCTCAGACCAAAGCCAATCACAAAGCAGCAAATAGCGTCAAGGAACAAAGGAGAAAAACTGTGCGGGTTCAAATTTCCTCCGAGGTCAGGTTCAAAATCTATTCCGGCTATCAGCAAAATTTTCAGAACGGAATCCATAATGCCAAAATGCTGAATATCAGCGAAGGCGGAACCCTTCTGGTATCCAAGACATATGTTCCGGAGGGAAGTTTTGTAAGTCTGGCTCTGAAATTAAGAGGGATTGAAAATCTGGAGGCTATTTTAGGAAAAGTCAAAAGAGTTGACAAAGAAACCAGTGAAGAATATCTTATAGGAGTGGAATTTTGCAAAGCCAGAAGGGATTCTTCTCCGGTCCATTCTCGGAAAAAACAAATCGATCCTCAAATTTCAGATTTTTCCGAAAAATTAAGAAAAGCTTTGACCAAACATTTGCACCCCTAATTCCATCACTGAAGTTTTTTCCGCAAAAAATGTATTTTCGGAGAAATCGCCTCCCTAAAAAAACTTCATTTTTTTTCATTTTTTACTTGACAAAGGATATAGGTGGTATATATTAGAAAAAATTTACCCAGGTAGGGTAAAGCAAAAACTGTGAAAGAAACCTTAAAAAAGGAGGAGGGTATGCACAAAAAGCTAACACTTTTATTTGTTTTACTGTTAGCCAGTAGCACGGCTTTTGCGCAAAGCAACACCACGTTTTCCTGGGATGGTGAAATAAGAGGCCAGTACCAGTACTGGGGGAATGAAGATTTGGACACCACCTCAGATGACTTCCGTAATTTCAAATTGCTGAGAACCAGACTGGGAGTCAAAGCTGAGATAATGGAGAACACTTCGGTTTATGTCCAAATACAGGACAACCGCACCGCCGGTGGTGAGTTTTCTGTTTATGATGCAGATGGTAACACTTTGTTTGCAGAAGGTATAGATGTGCATCAGGCCTATATTATGCTGGATAAGCTATGGGATTCTCCCTTCAGTTTGAAGGCAGGTCGGCAGGAACTAAATTACGGTGACGGAAGATTAATTGGAGCGGACAACTGGTCCAACACCGGTACTGCTTTTGACGCGGCTAAACTGATGTTTAACAAGTCGAGAGTATCCATCGATTTGTTTGTGGCACAATTGACTCCGTTTTGGGGCAGGGATTTTGGTTCAATGCCTAATAATACCATGTCAGGATTGTATTCCTCGGTAAACTATCTGGAACACGGAATGTGGGATGCTTACTTGTTATTGTACTATGATGGAGATGTAGGAATAGATGCTCCTTTTGAGAATCCTGCCGGAACCATTGCCGACAATACCATGCTGTGGACCTTGGGAACCAGGACCAGCGGAATGCTGATTGACGATAATTTCAGCTACCATGGTGAATTCGCCTACCAGTTGGGAACATGGCTGTCTTCGGATGTTTCGGCCTGGGCATTTTCGCTGGGCGCCAGCTACACCGTTCCGGTAAGCGTCGCTCCTAATTTCGGAGTGGAGTTTAACTATGCATCCGGTGATGATTCGGTGGATGACGGCGATAGAGGCACCTTTACCAATCTATTCCCCGCTAACCATGGCAAATACGGTGCTATGGACCAATTTGCCTGGCAGAATATGGTTAATCTGAAAGCCACCGCCGGATTCAAGCCGGTTGAAAAGCTGGACATCCATGGGGATTTCCACTTCTTCTGGTTAGCACAGGAAAATGACGCCTGGTACCAGAGTTTGGGTTTACCGTGGTATTTCCCAGGTAACCCTAACGCCGCGCAGAAATTCGGACGTGGTGCGGGTGGAACTGCCAACAATGCCGGAAATGAATTAGACCTGTTGCTAAAGTATCAATATAATGACGCCGTAACCTGGTCTTTAGGATTTTCTCACTTCTTTGCCGGCGACGTAGCAGACACTGCTCTTGCTCCTGATGCTGGGGATGCCAATTGGTTCTACTCTCAAATTAAAGTAGGGTTCTAAGCCGCAAAAGGGCTTGATTTCAAGCGGTCAGGGTTTTGCTCCCTGACCGCTTTTTTTATTTTATTTATTACAGTAAAAATGGTTTGTGCCGATTATTTAAATGTATGCTGAAATTTAGGCTTACGCTTACACCCTCCGGCTTTGCCTTCGGGTATCCCGCAGGGACGGCATCCCGAGAAAAACGAGGGACGCCAGCCAGTAAGTAAGCGCTGGAAAGCGTATTAGATTTGGAGATAAAATGTTGATTTTGACCCGCAGATTGGGTGAAAGTATCACCATAGGGGATAACATAAAAGTGACGGTTCTGGCCATCCACGGCCATCAGGTCAAATTAGGAGTGGTGGCACCCCAGAAGATTATCGTGCACCGGGAAGAGATATACCTGAAAATCCAGGAAGAAAACAAGAGGAAAAAAGAAACTAACAGCTCCGATCCGGTTTTGGATCAGCCTTCTCATCCGGAAAAGCTCAAGAAATACAAAGAAGAAAGCAAGAAAGGATAAAAAATATGTTTTTTAAAAAGAAAGACAAGGACTCAAACCAGCCGACTGCCAGCAAAAAATCTCCTCAATTTGAGAATTCGGATTCATCCAAAAAGTCTAATTCCACAGAGGAGCTAAAAAAGCCGTTGGTTGACACCAGCTTTGTGTTTTTTGAGGATAAATAAAGTTTTACATTACAGGGAAGGTAGATAGACTGAATTTGGCTCTACAACAGACGATTCCACAGAAAGAAAAATAATATGCCGACAAAATCAAAAGACTCCGGAAAAAATCCCAGATTCCAAGGTTCGGAGAATTCTTCAAAAAGGAAGTCAACTTCCGCTCTGAAACCCGCCCGGCTTAATCTGCTCAAATCCTTTTCTTCTCCGATCCGGAAAGATAAAGTAAGAATAGCCAAAAAAAGACTGGCCAGTGGATTTTACTCATCTTCCCAGATTAATACCCTCATCGCAGAAAGATTAATCCAGGATTTCAGGAATTTCGGAAATAGCTAATTTCAAATCTTGCTTTTCCTCGTTTTACCCTCAGATTTCAAACTTGCCCCAGCTTGACAAAAAATCGGGTGAAAAGTATATTGTTTCAATGCTTTTTTTATGGTAAAATCTATTGAACCTGAAGATTAATCGATTGCTATAAATTATTGATGAAATCTCGATGAAATATATCCAGGGGCGATTAGCTCAGTTGGTTAGAGTGCTTGTCCCGATAGGCATCGGGATGGTCACGGGATTAACTTTAAAATTGCAAGGTAAAGGTTAGAGTTGTCAAAGATTAAGTAGCCGATGAGAATTCTGAAGAATTCAGGACTTGAGTGTTTGTATCTGTTTGTGAGCATTATAAATCAACCAAGGTCAGCTGTGAAACGGGCGATTAGCTCAGTTGGTTAGAGTGCTTGCTTGACATGCAAGAGGTCACTGGTTCGACTCCAGTATCGCCCATTTTTTTGACATTAGTGGATATAGATGGTCGCGGACTAAAGTCCGCGGCTACCAAAAAATATCAGAAATAGAATGAGTAAGATAAAAATCAGTTTATCGGACGGGACTCAAAAAGAGTATCCCAAGGGGATTTCTGTTTTCGATATCGTTCAGGATATTAATCCCAAGCTGGCTAAAGAAGCACTGGTGGCAGCGATGGACGGGCGGCTGGTGGATTTGGCTAAAATGTTAGATAGAGATTGTCAGCTATCCATATTTACCTTCCAGGACCCGCAAGGGAAATATGTCTACTGGCATTCCACGGCTCATATTATGGCACAGGCGGTGCAGGAGCTTTTCCCCGGCACCAAATTAGCCATCGGTCCTCCGATTGAAGAAGGATTTTATTACGACTTTGACAAACCAACGCCATTCGAACCGGAAGATTTGGAAAAAATTGAAAAAAGGATGAAAGAGATTGTATCTGAAAACTCCCCTTTTCAGAGAGAAGAACTGCCTTCTCAAAAAGCGTTCGAGTTTCTTAAAGAAAGAAAAGAGGATTACAAGCTGGAAATAATCCGGGATCTGAATCTTCAATCGGTTTCTTTGTATAAACACAGTCGTTTCGTGGATTTGTGTATGGGGCCCCATGTTCCACATACCGGCAAAATAAAAGCTTTTAAGCTTTTGTCCATTGCCGGGGCTTACTGGAGAGGGATTGAGACTAATCCTATGTTGCAGAGAATCTACGGGGTCTCTTATCCCTCACAGGCAGAATTAGAAGATTTTTTAAAACGTTTAGAAGAAGCCAAGAAAAATGACCATAGAAAATTGGGAAGGGAGTTGGAATTATTCAGTTTCCAGGAAGAAGCCGGGCCGGGTCTGGTTTTCTGGCACCCCAAAGGAGCTTTAATCAGAAAAATTATCGAAGATTTTATGAAGGACCTGCTCTTGAAAAGCGGCTACGATCTGGTCAACACCCCCCATATTGCCAAAATTAACCTCTGGCAGACCAGCGGACACACTGAATTTTACAAGGAAAGCATGTATCCCACTATGGATCTGCAGGAATCGTCTTATCAGCTCAAACCGATGAATTGTCCCTTTCACATTCTTATCTTTAAATCCAAACTCAGAAGTTACCGCGATTTGCCTATCCGGATGGCTGAATATGGAACGGTCTATCGCTATGAAAGAGCCGGAGTATTACATGGACTTCCTCGAGTAAGGGGATTCACTCAAGATGATGCCCATATTTTCTGCAGGCCGGAACAGATGCAAGCGGAAGTTCAGAAACTTTTAGAGTTGACCGGGTTGGTTTTGAAAACCTTCGGATTTACCGATTACGAAATTAATTTGTCAACTCGCCCTCAAAAATTCATCGGGGAAATACCGCAGTGGGATAACGCGATTTCGGTTTTAAAAAATGCCCTAGATGAGTTTAAATTACCCTATAAAATAGCCGAAGGGGAAGGGGCTTTTTACGGTCCCAAAATAGATATATCCGTCAAAGATGCACTTAAAAGAACCTGGCAATGCACCACTATACAGGTGGATTTTAATTTGCCCCAAAGATTTGACTTGAATTTTGTCGGTCCGGATGGTAAATTCTACCGACCCATAATGATTCACCGGGCTATATTCGGCTCTTTGGAAAGATTTTTCGGGATTCTGATAGAGCATTACGGAGGAGCATTTCCGTTATGGCTTTCTCCGGTGCAATTGGTTATATTGCCCATAACCGATGCTCAACTGGAATTTGCTCAAAAGTTAAAAGAGCAGTTGCAACAGCAAAATCTGAGGGTCAAAGTGGACGAAAGAAATGAAAAGATAAACGCCAAAATCAGGGATGCAGAAGTGGAAAAAATTCCGTATATGTTTATCATCGGAAAAAAGGAAATTGAAAATAAGAAGGTTTCGGTCCGCCGGCACGGACAAGGGGATTTAGGAGTTTTCGGATTGGACGAAATAATTAATAATATACAACAGGAAATTAAAGATAAGATTTAATTGAATAAGGTTCGGTTACTCAAGCCAGAAAGCTAGATAAAGAAGCTGAATAGCTGGGGGAACTCACCTTAAAGAGGAGGAAGACCATAAGAGAAAAAGAGTTGAGGGTCAACGAGAGAATTCGAATTCCACAGGTGCGGGTAATCGGTGCGGACGGCGAACAGATTGGAGTCTTGCCCACGCGGGAAGCGGTAAGGTTGGCTCAAGATAAAGGACTGGATTTGGTGGAAGTTTCCCCTTATTCCAGACCCCCGGTTTGCAGAATCATGAATTACGGCAAGTACCGCTATGAGCAGCAGAAAAAAGCCAAGGATGCCAGGAAAAAACAGCACGTTATAGTTCTAAAAGAGATGCATTTCAGACCCAAGACCGAGGAGCATGATTATCAGTTCAAAACCAGACATATCCGGGAGTTCCTGGCAGACGGCAACAAAGTCAAGGTAATGATCGACTTTCGCGGTCGGGAAATGGCCCATATGGATTTCGGTTATAAAATTATAGAAAGATTAATCAACGACCTGGAAGACGTGGGCGCAATCGAGCAGAGAGCCAAACAGGAAGGCAGAAACATAATCATGATTTTAATGCCCAAAAACCAAAAAGGAAAGATAGAATCACATGCCAAAGATAAAAACCAATAGAAGCGCGGCCAAAAGATTCAGGAAAACCGCCAGCGGAAAAATAAAAAGAAGCCACGCCTTTGCCAAGCATATCTTGACCAAGAAAAGCCGGCGACGAAAAAGACGGCTTAAAGCCGCGGCTTACGTGGATAAAACCAATTTAAACAAGGTAAAGAGACTGATTCCTTACCTCTAAAGTATAAACAAAAGGAATCTCAAAACAGAAAAAAACTTTCATAAGACTTAGATTATTTAAGGAGGAGTAATGACCAGAGCCACCAATAACGTAGCAGCTCACCGCAGAAAAAAGAAAGTACTAAACCAGGCCAAAGGGTATTACGGCGGCCGCAGCAAACTTTTGCGCACGGCCAAAGAAACCGTCAACCGGAGTTTGGTCTATGCTTACCGGGACCGCAAAGCCCGCAAAAGGGATTTCCGCCGGTTGTGGATAGTTAGAATCAACGCCGCGGCCCGCTTGTTCGGCTTATCCTACAGCGTGTTCATGAGCGGACTTAAAAAAGCCGAAGTGGGTTTGGACCGCAAAAACTTGGCCGATATCGCGGCCCGGGATTTGGACACTTTTGGTAAGCTAGCAGAAGTTGCCAAAGCCAAGTAATTTCCGCTTTCCCGCAAAAATTAATTTTCGATTATGTCAATCAACCTTACCGGAGAAAGCTTAATAGACCAGCTGAAAAAGGTGGAAGAGCAGGCCGAAGCAGAATGCCGAAACTTCACCTCTCTCTCCGAGCTGGAAGATTTCCGCATAAAATATTTAGCACGCAAAGGGATTCTGGCTGAAATTTTTGAGAGTCTGAAAACTTTATCTTCTGAAGAAAAACCTCAAGTCGGGAAATTAGCCAACCAGGTCAAGCTCAAAGTTGAAGAACTTTTTGAAAGAAAACTGCGGGAGTTCAAATCCCGGGATTCCCAAAAGGGTCAGAAATTTTTGGACTATACTTTACCCGGACGGAAAAACTGGAAAGGGGGATTGCACCCCTTGACCCAGGTCGGTCATGAAATTGTGGATATTTTTTACGGGATGGGATTTGAAGTGGTTTACGGTCCGGAAATAGAAACCGATTATTACAATTTTGAAGCCCTGAATATTCCCAAAGACCACCCGGCCCGGGATATGCAGGATACTTTTTATCTGCCGGAGGCCTGGCTTTTGAGAACTCATACTTCACCGGTGCAAGTCCGAACTTTTGAGAAAAGAAAGCCGCCGGTAAAGATTATCGCTCCGGGGAGAGTTTATAGACACGAATCCATCAATGTCAGAAGCTACTGCGTCTTCCACCAGGTGGAAGGTTTTTATGTAGATACCAATGTCTCTTTTGCCAACCTAAAAGGGGTCTTGACCAGCTTTGTAAATCAGTTTTTCGGAAAAGATGTCAAATTGAGGTTCCGCTCCAGCTATTTCCCTTTTACCGAGCCCTCTGCCGAAGTTGATATTTCCTGCATTTTGTGTCAGGGGAAAGGGTGCTCTTTATGCAAACAGCAGGGCTGGCTGGAGATTTTAGGGTGCGGCATGATTCATCCGGAAGTGTTCAAAAATGTCAAGTACGACTATGAAAAATTTTCCGGCTATGCCTTCGGCATGGGGATTGAGCGAATCTGTATGCTGAAATACGGAATCGATGACATCCGCTTATTTTATGAAAATGATTTAAAATTTTTAAAACAATTTTAAATGGTTCAACCAAGTTCGCCATAAATGAAAGTAAGTTATAAATGGCTGAAGGAATTAGTTGAATTTGACTGGTCGGCAGAAGAGCTAGCTTCCCGTCTGACTCTGGCCGGTCTGGAGGTGGGGGATACCCAGACCAATACCCATAACTGGGATAAGATAGTCATAGGGGAAATTTTAGCCATCAATCCCCATCTGCGCAATCCCAATCTCTCTGTCTGCCAGGTCAATGTCGGAACCCAAAATTTAAATATTGTCTGCGGAGCCAATAATATCAAAGTCAACCACAAAGTTCCGGTAGCTCTCTTGGGGGCGGTGTTACCCGGTGGTCAACGGATTGGAGAAAAAGACATTTCAGGGGTACGGTCTTTCGGGATGTTATGCTCGGAAAGAGAGCTGAATTTGGGTGCCAATACCACGGAAATAATGATTTTGGATCCTAATATAAAAAGAGGAGTTTCCCTATTTAAAGGGCTGGATTTAGAAGATTACATCCTAGATATAGATTTAACCCCCAACCGCCCGGACTGTCTTTCGGTTCTCGGAGTAGCCCGTGAAATCCATGCTCTGGGTGGCAGAAATCTTAAAAAAATTGTTCCCAGAGTAAAAGAAGTTTCCCAGAGGGCCTCCAATCATATAAAAGTTATTCTGGAAAATAAATCGGACTGCCCCCGCTATACCGCGCGCATAATCAGAAATATCACCATCAAAAATTCCCCGGCCTGGCTGGTCAGAAAAATTGAAGCTTTAGGAATTCGGGCCATCAACAATATCGTGGATGTAACCAATTATGTGATGCTGGAATTAGGACATCCTCTGCATGCTTTCGATTTGGCCCACTTCCCCAGCAAAAAAGTTTTAGTCAGGCGGGGTTTCCCCAGAGAAAAAATGCGAACCCTAGATGGGGTAGAAAGAGAGCTTTCCCCCAACATTCTTCTGATAACCAACGGGGATAAACCGGTAGCCATAGCCGGTATAATCGGCGGTGAAAAAAGCGTGGTTACGGATACGACCACAGAAATTTTATTGGAATCGGCCTGCTTCAATCCCAAAGTAATTCGAGAAGGACGGCTTGCTTTGGGAATAGCTACCGAAGCCTCCCAGAGATTCGAGAAGGGGACCAGCCCGGAAGCAGTCAGCATAGCCATTGACCGGGTCGCGCAACTGATAGCAGAAACTTCCGGGGGGGAGGTTCTGAAAGGAAGACTGGACAATTATCCCAAACCAGAAAAGACCAAGACCATAGTTTTAGTTCCCGACAGAGTAAACCAGCTTTTAGGGACCGAGCTAAATTCAAGGTCAATGACCTCTATTTTGAAAAAACTGCAGTTTCCGGTCAGACTCAACGGCACCTTGAAAGTAAAAATCCCCTTTTTCCGAAGAGATATATTTCATTACTCCGATTTAGTGGAAGAAATTGCCCGCATAAACGGCTATGAAAAAATACCCCTGAATCAGAAAGCCGGCGGTGACTTTGTCACCTCTTTACCTTCGGAAGAGAAATTTTTAAGACAGGTCAGGAATATTCTGGTCGGTTCCGGTTTTTCCGAGGTGGTTACCAATAGTTTTGTTAATCCCAAACTTCAGAATGACTTAGAGGTCAGGTTCCATCCTTTGCGTCTTTTGAATCCTTTGAGCGAAGAGCTCTCGGTCTTACGCCGGGCTTTATTGCCCAGTCTGCTTTCAGTCATCCAGTGGAATCAAAACCGCAAGGAGAAGGATGTAAGGGTCTTTGAGGTAGGAAAAATCTACGGCAAGAATCCGGATGGTACCATCGTGGAAAAAAGTTGCTTGGGTCTGGTGTTAACCGGCAATCGTTTTCCTCGGAATTGGGAAGGGAAAGAAGAGCAAGTTGATTTTTTTGACCTGAAAGGAGCCTGGAAAGCCATCCAAGAATATTTGGAATTAAAACCGGTGCAAATCGAAGCGGATGAATTGAAAATATGCGAAGCCGGAGAATGTTTTACCCTGAAACACCAGGATGAAACTTTAGGAATCATGGGGAAAGTTTCCGCCGAATATTTGGACAAATTCGATATCAAAGAAAAGGTTTATTTTTTAGAAGTGGAAGTAGAAAAATTAAGGCAACTGCAATTAAAACAGAAAAAATTTACCCCTTTACCCAAATTCCCACCGCTGGAAAGAGACCTGGCTCTGGTGGTTGATGATGAAGTTTATGCGGCCGAAATCCAAAAATTGATTCTGAAAAACGGGGGGAATCTGATCGAGGAAGTGGAACTGTTCGACATTTACCGCGGAGACCCGGTTCCAGAAGGTAAAAAGAGCCTGGCTTATGCCATCTGCTACCGCTCCAGTTCTAAGACCCTGACTGATGCGGAAGTAGATGAAATTC
>JBIOYE010000030.1:0-2326 GCA_044870015.1 Candidatus Zixiibacteriota bacterium | reverse complement strand
CCGGTTTTTCTTGAGCTTAATCAGATGCCCTTCCGAGATTAAATCTTTGACCTGGCGCCGGAAAGAGTGGTAATCGGCAGAAGAAATTTTCATTTCCCGGGCTAATTCTTTTATCTTGACCGGTCTATAGGTAGATTTTTTCAGAAACTCTAAGATCTGGGTTTTGGAAATTGACATGGGATTATGCTATTAACAATATAATACGCAAGGGCGGTTGTCAAACAAAAAACCCAGAGAAGCTCTGGGTTTTTGCTGAAGCCAAAATCGGAAGTGGAATTTACCAGCCGCCAATCAATAAGTTTTCTTGGATTTTTCCTTCTTTTCCATCTCGCTAAATTTCTTCATCAGCTCCCGGTACATCTCTTCTGATCTTTTGTACATCTCTTCGGCTTTTTGGTGCGATTCTTCCAAGCGGGCCTTCAGTTCCTCCAAATCATCCTCTTTAAAATTTTTCTTATGCAACATTTGCAATTTGTCATTTAAGGTTTTCAGCTCCAGCTCTAAGTAAGGTTTTTGCAGGTTTTTATAAATTTGGGGTTGCCGCAATTCCATGATTTCGGCTCGCATTCGTCCTTCGAACCTATTTTGAAATAACAAGAACTTGGCTTGTTGTTCCGGGGAAAGCATTTTATCGATGCGAGCTAAAAACTGGACCCGGTTTTGTTCCACCTGCAGGCGATTTTGTTTTAATTTGCCGACTATCTCGCTGATTTTTTTCTGGTCTTTGCTCTCCAGACTTTGTTGCAGCTGGTCCAAAAGTTCTCTTCGGTTTTGATTATAATTTTCTTCACTTTTTTGGAATTCGCGGTAAGCCGGCAAAAAGGAATTGGCCTGCTCTTCGCTCAAATCCAGGGTTTCCAAAAGTTTCCAGACCCTCAAACTTTCGACTTTCTCTTTCATTTTTTCAGGTTTATCCGGAGGAGTACTTGGCTCTGGTGAATCTTCCGGGAAAGGGGGCACTTCGGCAAAGGGGATACCTTCCGGAAAAAGTTGTTCATCTGAAAAAGGAAACATTTCAGGGAAAGTCGGCATTTCCAGCAAGAACGGTTCTACGTCGATAATTACAGTATCTTCAATAACTGGTTCCTCCGGCAGAATTGGCCACTCTTGAGAATACAGAGGGTAAACGGTGAACAGAACTAAGGCCAAAGTTAAAATCATATTTCTAAACATTTTTCCTCCTTATTTTATGTTAAGGTTCATATTTTTTATTTTGTTTTCTAAAGTTTCAAAATCCGAGGGGCTAAAATCGGCCAAGACCGTAGTCAAATCCTCATTTTGGTAATAATCTTTGGCCAGCTGAATATATAATTGGTCCAAGCTTTCATCGGTCTCCGGAGTTAAAAGTTGGCTTAATTCGTTCTCTGCCAGAGTTTCTTCGGAGGTTTGCTCGGAAGAAAGATTTACAGTGTCTTTTTTGGTCAGCTTAGCGATATCTTCTTTAAATAAACTCCAGCCCAATAAAATCACCAGAACCGAAGCCAGACCGACCGCCATCCATTGGGGCCGGAAAACTAAAAATCCAGCAGGTCGTTTTTTCTGCACAATTTTGGAACGGACTCCGGCTAAAAATGCGGATTCGGATATTTCCGGAACCGAAGCTTTCTTCTGCTCATCCAACATCTCCAGTGTAGATTTCAATTCCTGTAATTCCGCCTGACAACCGGCACAAGTCACCAGATGCTGGTCTAATTTTTCTTTTGAATCCGGGCTTAATTCTTCGGCTACATAGTCGGGTAATAATTTCTGATATTGTTTACATTCTCTCATTTACTCACCTGTAAGCTTTAAGTTGTTTTTGTAATTTTTTCAAAGCCTGGAAATAGCTGGCTTTCAAAGACCCTTCGGTTTTACCCAGAACCTCTGAAATCTGTCTATAAGGCATCTGGTCGTAATAACGCAAGACAAAAACCGACCTCTGCTTTTTGGGCAAAGTCAAAACCGCTTTATCGATCGCCATAGTAATTTGATTCTGCTGCAGGTCTTCGGCCGGATTATTTTTAGCCGGCAGGGTGTCCCCCAATTCAAACAGGGAAACAAAGCTTCGGACTTTTTTCTGCCGGGCATGGTTGAAACTCAAATTCAGGGCAATCCGGTACAGCCAGGTATATAAGGCCGATTCTCTTTTGAAATCCTTCAAGTTATAGTAGGCCTTCACAAATACCTCTTGGGCTAAATCCAAAGCGTCTTCATTATTTCTTATCATCCTGTAGACCAAATCATAAATTTTTTTTTGGTACTTCAAAACCAGCTGATTGAAAGCTTGTTCTTCACCTCTCTGGAACTTCTCTAGTAATTCCAGATCAGAATCTGGTACCATTTTCTT
>JBIOYE010000029.1:0-14797 GCA_044870015.1 Candidatus Zixiibacteriota bacterium | reverse complement strand
AAATCGACTCTATAGTCATTATCATAATTTACCCTTAGAATATTTCCACGGGAAAAAATCGGGAGTTTTGATTTCCCGTTTGACCAATGATATAAATTTAGTCAGAGGAGCGGTAGCCAACGGATTTGCGGAAGCCATCCGGCAAATCTTTTTGTACATCACCTATATGTTTTTAGTCATCTGGGCCAGCTGGAAGCTCTCTTTGATAGTTTTGGTTTTGCTTCCGGTTGGGGTCATCATCATCAGCAAATTCGGGAAAAAAGTCAAAAAGAATTCTATTTTGACCCAACAGAAAATGGGAAATCTGACTTCGGTATTACAAGAGACAATTTACGGAATCAGAGTAATCAAGGCTTTTGCTATGGAGAAATTTGAGCTGGAGAAATTCAAAAACTTCGGCAAAGATTATTTCAAAACCATGGTCAAGCTCACTCGCATCGGCTCTTTAGCGCCACCTCTGACGGAGATGCTGGGTGTGTTAGCCGGAGTAACCATTCTGTGGTTCGGAGGGAAGCAGATTTTAGGCGGGTCGGAATTCACAGTGGATCGCTTCTTTTTATTTCTGGTAGCTTTATTTTCATTGATGCAGCCGGTCAAAAAACTGTCCCACGTAAATATTGACATTCAACAAGGATTGGCGGCGGCGGAAAGAATTTTTGAGGTCTTGGAAACCGAACCAAAGATTAAAAATTCTCCTCAGTCGGTAAAAGTCAATGCATTGGAAAAGGAAATAAATTTCGAAGACGTCTTCTTCCACTACGACAGCCACAAGCCGGTTTTGCAGGAAATAAATCTGAAAGTCAAAAGAGGGGAAATCATAGCCGTGGTCGGGCCTTCGGGTGCTGGCAAATCAACCTTGATGGATTTATTAGCGCGCTTTTATGATCCCCAAGAGGGGAAAATTACAATCGACGGGACAGATGTAAGGAAAATTGAGCTGAATAGTTTGAGGAATTTATTAGGCATTGTCACCCAAGAAACCATGCTTTTTAACGATTCGATCTGGAACAATATTGCCTACGGACACAACGGTGCCAGCAGGGAAATGGTGGAGAAAGCGGCCCGAGCGGCCAATGCCCATGATTTTATCGTGAATCTGCCGGAAAGTTACCAGACCGTCATCGGAGACAGAGGAGTGAAAGTTTCCGGCGGTGAGCGCCAGAGATTAGCCATCGCCAGAGCCATTTTCAAGAATCCGCCGATTTTAATTTTCGATGAAGCCACCTCATCTCTGGACAGCGAGTCCGAAAAATTAGTGCAGGAAGCCATCGAACACCTGATGCAAGGCAGGACGGTCTTTGTGATAGCTCATCGTCTATCCACAGTTCAAAATGCGGATAGAATTGTGGTCTTGGATAAGGGGAGAATAGTGCAGGTCGGCAAGCATGCAGAATTAATCAAGCAGGAAGGATTGTACAAAAAATTGTATAACCTTCAGTTCGAAGCTTAATTATGTCTAATCAGTCAGAGCCAAAAAGAATTTTAATCATTCAACTGCGCCGCATCGGAGATGTTCTGATGTGCACTCCGGTAATCCGGGCCTTGCGCCAAAAATATCCCCAATCCCATCTGGCATTTTTGACTGAAGAGGAATCCAAAGCAATTTTGGAAACTAATCCAAATCTGAATGAGGTAATAGTGTGGGATAAAAATAAATATAACAATTGGTTTTATGCCCTGAAAAGAATAAAAGAAATTCGAGACAAACAATTCGATTTAGTGATAGATTTGTTGGGGACTCCCCGAACTGCTCTGGCTGCATTTCTTTCCGGGTCTCAGAAGAGAATCGGTTTTGCCTACCGTTTTAGAAAGATTTTTTACAACTTTAAAGTTGTTCCAGACCAGCAGGAGAAATATGGGTCATTATATAAATTGGATAGTTTAAAGCAGTTAGGAATCGAATCCAAGGATAGCAAATTGGACCTGGTCTTAGATTCCAATGCCAAAAGTTTTGCCCAGAAGTTTTTTGCGGAAAGCAAAATCTTGGATTCCGATTTTAAAATTACCATTTCACCCGCTGCCAGAAGGAGGTTCAATTTCTGGTTTTTGGACAGATATGCTAAGGTGGCCGACTGGTTAATGGAAAAATATTCGGCTAAAGTAATTTTGGTCTGGGGACCAGGGGAAAAAGAAATTGTAGGAAAAATAGCGTCTTCGATGAAATTTAAACCAACCATCTCTGCTGAAACCGCCACTCTTTTAGAGTTAGCCGCCATTTTAGAAAAGTGTGATTTGCATCTGGGGAATGATAACGGAACCAAACATATTGCCACAGCCGTGGGAGCGCCCTCGGTTACCATCTATGGGCCTCACTCGCCAGTAAGCTGGACTTATCCGGATTTAAGCCGGCATAAATTTGTGAAAAAAAATTGTGCTTGCGCCAATAACGAAAGAAAAAAACACAGCTGTACCAAAGTGGTTTGCTTGGATTCTGTTTCGGTCGCAGACGTTCAGCAGGTTTTAGATTCAATAATCCCGAATTTAGCTAAACTCAAAAATAAAGAAGTTGGAAAAACTAAATATACTGCAGTTGATTAATGTGAGATGGTATAACGCTTCGGCTTATTATGCTATTGCTGTCTCACAAGCTCTATCTGACAGAGGGCATAAGGTGATTGTGGCAGGAGATTTTCCTTCACCGCCGCTGGAAAAAGCTCAACAGCTAAAATTACAAATCCACCCCGGGCTGAATTTAAGCCGTTTTGACCATACCAGCATCCTACAAAACCTCAAACGATTATCTGACATCGTGAAAAAAGAACAAATCAAGGTTATCAACGCTCACCAGGGGGAAGGGCATTTCTACGCCAGTTTGTTGAAAAAGATATTCAGACCTAAACTTGCAGTTATCCGAACCCGAGGAGATATTCGTCCACCCAGGTCAAATATTTTTAACCATTATTTAAATCACAAATTGACGGATGGAGTTATTGCCTCATGCAAAATTTTGGAGGAAAGCTATAAAAAGAATTTGAATTTTGATTCATATAATTTAAAAAATATCCCGGTGGGAATAGATGCCGACTATTTTAGCCCTGATTATAAAAACCATTTAAGGCAAAAATTGAATCTGGATGAAAAAACTCCCATTGTAGGAATGGTTGGCCGGCTTTCTCCTGTAAAGGGGCATATTTATTTTATTGAGGCAGCTAAATTCGTTCTTGAAAAATTCCCTCAAGCTATTTTTTTAATCGCGGGAGAAGATGCTCAAATTTCGAAAAAATATTTAAAAGAGAAAGTAAAAAATTTAGGAATCCAAGGCAATTTTATTTTTTTAGGCAAAGTTGAGGATGTCAGAGATGTAATAGGGGCGCTGGACATCGGAGTGGTTGCCTCCATCGGCTCGGAATCGGTCTGCCGGGTGGCTCTGGAATATATGGCCATGGGAAAGCCGGTAGTGGCAACCAAAGTGAACGCCATACCGGAAGTAGTTTTTGAGGGAGAAAATGGATTTTTGGTTCAGCCAGAAAACGGAAAAGAAATGGGAGAAACCATTGTGAAACTGTTGCAGGATGAGAAGAGCAGAAAGAAAATGGGTCAGAGAAGCAGAGAATTAGTCCGAGAAAAATTCTCCCTGGAAAAATTCGGGGAAGAGACCGAAAAATTTTACTATCAAATCCTGAATGCCAAAAATTCTTGACAGGGGACTTCTTCTTTCGCTTTTGGGTCTGGCCTTTTTTTCTCCCTGGTCCATTGCCGGAGCTCAGATTTGTATTGGTTTGGCCTTTTTATTTCTGATATTGAAGATTATCACCAACCCCAAGAACCTCGACTTGTATAAAGAAATAATAATTTATCCTATTGTGATTTATTTGTTCACACAATTTCTGGCAGCGGTTTTAGCGCCAAATCCTTCCCAGACTTTAAGAGCTTTTGGAGAGGAGTGGATTTGGATAATTTATTTTATAACGGTCTTTTCTATCACTCAAAGAGAACAGATTCGAAAAATATATTCGGTACTTTTGGCTTCGTCATTTATAGTGGCTGTGTATGCTATTTTTCAACATTTTTCAGGAATGGACTTATACCGGCATAAAACTTTACCCCAGTTCGACCCCCACAGCTTTGCTTCTTTCGGTTTCTTCAGCCATCATCTAACTTATGGCGGATATGTCATGTTAATCCTGCTTTTATTTTTGGGTCTATCTGGAAAATTAAAACCGACTCCTAAATTTAAACTCTTAGCACCGGTTGCAGCTTTGACATTCGGTTTGGCTTTGGTTTTCAGCTATGCCAGAAGCGCTCTTTTAGGAGGAGTGGCAGGAGTTTTGTTCTGGGGAATTATTAAAGGTAGAAAATTGTTACTGTATGTAACAGCAACTGTGGTCTTGCTCTTGGGGATAATTTCAATTTTGGAACCACAAATGCCCAAACGAATAAAATACGCTTTAAGCCCTAATCATCCTTCCAACAGCGTCCGCATGGGGCTGTGGCAGGCTTCCTGGAATATGATTAAAGATAAGCCGGTTTTAGGAGTCGGACCGGGAAATTTTTCCAAGGTTTTCGATAAATACAAAGTTTCCGGGGAGTATGATACCATTGCCCATCCGCATAATGATTATCTGAATATCTGGGTCAATTCCGGGATAATCGGGCTACTGGCATATTTATTTCTGTGGTTTTCTTTTGCCAGAAGATTCATAAAACATTTCTCAATTTCTTTAGCGGTTATAACAGCACTGGCAGGTTTTTTGGTGGCTGGATTTTTTCAATGCTATTATACTGACCAGGAAGTGGCTATGCTGTTATTTTTCATTTTGGGTTTAGGGATGGCGGAAATAAAATTAAGGCAAGGTGATGTCTAAAATTTCGGCGGTCTTAATAACTTTAAATGAGGAAAAAAATTTAGAACGGTGTTTGAAATCTCTGGATTGGGTGGATGAAATAATAGTGGTAGATTCTCACAGCACTGATAAAACCAGAGAAATTGCCCCAAAATATACGGATAAAATTTGGGAAGTGGACTGGCAAGGATTCGGCCAGACCAAAGAGTTAGCACGTCAAAAGGCAAGTTACGCCTGGGTTTTTTCCATAGACGCAGACGAAGAAGTTGCTCCCAAATTAAAAGAGGAGATTTTACAGGCAGTTCAAAATAATTCTTATGCCGGTTATTTTATTCCCCGCCGATCTCTTTTTCTAGGAAAATGGATGGAGCATTCCGGCTGGTATCCGGATTATGTCCTGCGCTTGTTTCGGAAAGAAAGCGGACAATTCGATAAGGCGCTGGTGCATGAACAGGTCCAGGTCAAGGGGGAAATCGGTTATCTAAAAAATCCGCTTCGGCATTATACTTATCCGAATCTGGAGCATTATTTTAAAAAATTAAATCGCTACACCACTCTCTCCGCCCAGCAGTTGCATCAAAATGGGGCCCGGGCTTATCCCTGGGACTTGTTTTTCAGGCCACCGGCAACTTTTTTCAAAATGTATTTGTTAAAATCAGGATTTTTAGATGGCTGGCAGGGGCTGGTTTTGGCGGTTTTATCCGGCTATCAGGTTTTGATAAAATATCTGAAATTGATGAGTTTAAATCTTCGCAGTAAAAATGTTTAGCATAAAAAAAAGGATTCAGCTAGAAGGAAACGAAAACATTTTAATCGTGCGAACCGACAGAATCGGGGATTTGATTCTTTCCACGCCGGTAGCCGAAGTTCTCAAACAGAAGTTCCCTCAAGCCCAGATCGATTTTCTGGTAGCTTCTTACACGACTCCGATTTTGAAAAATAACCCGTTTATCAAGGCAATTATTTTAGACGATAATAAAGGTGTGAACGGATTTTTCAAATTGAGGAAAACTATTAAGGAAAGAAACTACGATCTTGCAATTGTGTTGCATCCCACTCTAAGATTAGCGGTGTTGCTGAAATCAGCCGGAGTTCGTTACCAAATCGGGTCAGGATATAGAGGATATTCCTTTCTGTTTAACCTGAAACATTTCCAGCATCGCAAGACCGTTGAAAAACATGAACTGGAATATAATCTGGATATGCTGAAAGTTTTGAGTCTGGAGCCACAGAAAATATTGCCCAAGCTGTATTTGTCCCCCAAAGAAAAGAATGAGGCGGATATATTTTTAAAAAAGATGGGCATAAACAGAGATGATATCACAGTTTTGATTCATCCGGGAAGCGGAGGAAATGCTATAAACTGGCCGGCGGAAAAATTCGGTGAATTAGCAGACAGGCTGATAGAGTCGTATTCAGTAAAGGTATTAGTCACCGGTCAAGGCGGTGAGAAAATTTTAGCCGAAAAGATGAAATGCAGAATGAAGCATAGTTTCGTACATTTAACCGGAAAAACAGATTTGAGATTGCTGTCTGCGATAATTGAAAAAGTCAATTTAGTAATCTGCAACAGCTCCGGTCCCATGCATATAGCGGCAAGTTTAGGTATTCCGACCGTAGCTTTATTCTGTCCGATTTTTACCGCCTCACCCAAAAGATGGGGACCTTATGGGGAAGGACATAGTGTGATTCTTCCTCCGGTAACGGCCTGTAAAAATTGCTCTCCTACAAAGTGTGAAAAAGGTAATTGTATGGAGCTAATCACAATAGAAGAGGTTTTTGAAAAAGCCGGGACAGTTTTGAAGAGCAAAACCGGAATAGAAAAATGAATTTATCCGAATTTATTTTCAAACTGGAAACCATCAAAGCCCAGCTGGATATTCCTTTGCTAATTCGGGCTTATCGGTTCTCAGAAAAAGCCCATTTAGGACAGATGAGAAAATCCGGGGAGCCGTTTTTATACCACGGCCTGGAGACCGGGGTAATTCTGGCCGAGCAGAATCTGGATTCGGCTACCTTAGCCGCGGCCCTGATTCATGATGTGGTGGAAGACACCATAGTCACCTTAGACCAGATCAAAGTTGAGTTCGGGCCGGAAATAGCGGAGCTGGTGGATGGCGTCACCAAAATCGGAGAATTGCAGTTCAAAAGCGAAGAAGAAGGACAGGTGGAATATTTCCGCAAGCTTTTGGTCTCCATGGCCAGAGATATCCGGGTAATTTTAATCAAATTAGCTGACCGTCTGCACAATATGAGAACCTTGCAGCATCTGGCCCCGGAGCAAATACGCCGGATAGCCCAGGAAACCCTGGACATCTATGCTCCCCTGGCACATCGACTGGGGATGGGGAAAATCAAGGAAGAGTTAGAAGATCTGAGTTTCAGATACTTAGAGCCCCAGACCTATCTGGATTTGGAGCAGAAAATCAAAGCCAGCAAAGCCCAAAGGGAGAGTTTAATCAAAGAAGTGGCGGAGACGCTAAAGAAAGAACTGGAAAAAGCCGGAGTAAAGGCAGAAATTAGCGGACGGGCCAAACATTTATACAGCACTTACCAGAAAATTAATAAACAAAATATACCCCTGGAAAAAATCTATGACTTGATGGCTATCCGGATCTTAGTAGAAAATGATAAGGACTGTTACCAGACTTTAAGCGTGATTCATAATCTGTGGGAGGCGATTCCGGAAAGATTCCGCAATTACATCGACCAGCCCAAGAATAATTTATATCAGGCATTACACACCACCGTGATTGTCCCGGGGCGGCAATGGGTGGAAATCCAGATCCGGACCCAAAAGATGCACCAGGCGGCAGAATACGGTATAGCCGCCCACTGGCTCTATAAAGAAGGGAAAAAGCAGCCGGACCCGTTAGATAGGCGTCTGGCCTGGATAAAGGAATTATTAGAGATGCAAAAAGAGCTAAAAAATCCGACGGAATTTCTGGAATACCTGAAGTTGGACCTATTTCAGGAAGATATTTATGTTTTCACCCCAAAAGGAGATTTAAGGCAGCTCCCTTTAGGTTCCACACCACTGGATTTTGCTTTTGCGGTTCATACCGATGTCGGATATCATTGCCGGGGCGCCAAGGTAAACGGAAAGATGGTTCCCCTGACCACCACTCTGAACAACGGAGATAAAGTTGAGATTTTGACCTCCTCCCATCAGATTCCGCACCAGGATTGGTTAAAAATCGTCAAAACTTCGCGGGCCAAAACCAGAATCAAGCAGTGGCTCAAGCAGAAGGAAATCCAAAAGTCCGCAGTTACCGGCAAGAAGAACGGGAGAAAATAGTGAAGGGGGAAAATCACATACTTAAGAAAATAAATGAGTCCAAAGATATTTTGTGGATAAGCTTTCCGGCTCTGGAAAAATTTGATTTTCTGCACCAGGGGTTGATATTAAAAAATAAATCCGAAAACCTTTTCAGCGACAGGACCAGATTGAAAAAGGATTTAGCCGGCTCCCTCAAAACCATTTCCGGACATAAGGGCGTGAATTTGTATGCCAATCAAGTGCATAAAAACAGGTGTGCCATATTTAAATCCCCTTCCGATATCAGGAACTGGGATTTTACGGCAGAGTACGATTCCTTTATCACCAACCAGAAGAATGTTTGCCTTACAGTCAGAGTAGCTGACTGCCTGCCGATTTACCTGGTGGAACCGGAGGCCAGGATTATAGGCTTGATTCATGCCGGCTGGAGGTCTACGCTTTTAAGAATAATTGACAGTACTCTGGAGCAGATGCAGGTAAATTTCGATGTGGAAATTTCCAACCTCAGAGCTGTCATAGGTCCGGGACTGGGCCCGAACTGTTTTGAAATCTCGGAAGAATTAGCCATACTCTTCCCTCCGGAAAGTGTTCTGTCTGAAAATAACCGCAGGCCCAAACTGGACTTGACCCATGTCAATCTCAAACAACTGCTGAAATCAGGCGTAGCACCTAATAACATAGCCATCCTTCCCGAATGCACCCATTGTAATCCTCTGCTGTACCATTCATTCCGCCGAACAGCCGATAAAAACCAGAGGATGGTGGCTTTTATGGGGTTAAAGGGTTAAGAATTTGAATAAAATTGTCGACTTTTTACTATATTAACTCAAAAATGGTTCAATTAGTTATACTATGGCATAGCCAATAAACTCACCATGAAAGGAGCCTAAAATGAGAAAAATCACGGCTTTAACCTTAGGTTTAGTTCTCTTGGTATTAGCCGGTTCCAGCCAGGCCTTGACCGGTCTGGGCTTCGGAATAAGAGGGGGGTTGGTGCAGAATTATGATAATCCGGCCCTGGATGTGAACGGTGTGGATTTAAGCCGAATGCAGATGGTTGGTGGACATATTAGCATCGGAACTCTGCGGATCATCGCTTTGGAGGGTTCAGTTGAATACGCCTGGAAGAAAAAGAAGGATGCTTTTGCACCCTCATTTCCCGGGGTAGATTTAACCATAGCGGATTTATCTTTAAACGGAACAGCCAAATATAAATTCAATTTTCCGGTTATAAGGCCTTTCATCGGCTTGGGTTTAGGATGGCACCGCTTGGTCTATAGCACCGAGGGAACTTCAGGCAGCTACACCGTACCGGACGACGAGAATACCTGGAGCTGGCAGCCAGTGGGTGGAGTGGGGTTACATTTTCCGGCGGTACCCTTTGAAATTTTCCTGGAAGGACGCTATACTTCCATTCAGACTTCCGGAAAAAATACCAACTACACCACGATTATAGGCGGTCTGACTTTCAATTTGCCGTAAGAAAGAATTTGACTTAGGGAGGAGGATTAGTCCGCCTAAGGCGAACTAATCCTCTTTCGTTTAGAATGAACTTTTTTGTTGACAAACAATCCAGGATTGGTTATTATCTGAAAACTTTTTTAACATAGGAGGGATGATGAAAAAAGTTAGCTTAGGCCTGTTTCTAGTTTTTGCCTTAGTATTTGCTTCAGTCTCTCAGGCCCAGTTTTTAGGTCAGGTTTCGACAGCCAGAACCGTTACTCCCGGGGGTTCTTTGGTGGGAGGATATATCGGGTTTCAGGATGAGTTAATAGCCCTTTTTGGTCAGTACCGCTATGGGTTTGCTAAATATTTTGACGGAGGGGTGAAATTCGGTTTTATCGACTACTTTGATGAGACCGGGCTGGTTCTGGGAGGGGATTTGAAATATCAGATTCTGCAAGACCCCTTTACGGCCCCTTTTGATCTGGCTTTGAGCGGAAGCGTAGAGTTTGCGGCTACAGACCCGGTGACGGTGTTGAGCTTCGGAGGAAATGTTATCGGCTCCAAGGATTTCAAGCTAAACACTGGCAGAACTATTTCTCCTTACGGCAAAATAAATTTACGAGCTGAAAGAGTGGAAGTTGACCTACCCCCTCCCGCCTCTGGAAACGCTTCCGACACGGATTTTGAAATAGGGGGATATTTTGGCGCTGATTTTGAAGTGGCTAATAGCTTTCACCTCTTAGGTGAGTTCGTATTTGATAATGAGTTCGGGTTTATCTTTGGTGTGAATTATAGTTTTTAAGAGAAGTTTTAACAAAAGAGATATCGGTTTACAGATGAGGGTTTTAGTTGTTCGTTTCAGTTCCTTAGGGGATCTGGTTTTGACCTCATCTCCGATAAAAAGCTTGCAGCAAGCTTATCCTCAGGCGCAGATATTTCTTTTAACAAAGAATAAATATCAAGAAATAGCCGCCGGTTTTCCCTTTGTCAGCCAAATCATAAGTTTCGACTCTGAAGCAAAACACAAAGGGATAGCCGGCTTTTTTAATTTGATAAAAGAATTAAAATCCTTCAAGTTCGATATCATCGTCGATTTGCACTCCAACTGGCGGAGTTTTTTGGTCAGAAGATTCCTTGCCGCTCCGCGTAAGGTAAAATACCATAAAAAAAGTTGGGCCCGGTTTTTGATGGTTCACTTGAAATCCTTAAAAATCAAGCCCCAGCATACTCTGGAGCTTTATCAGTCGGCTCTCCGCAAGTTGGGTATTCCCAGCAGTATTTTGCCGCCAGAGTTAGACCTCAAGCCGGAAGATTCAAACTGGGGGATAAGTTATTTAAAAGAAAGAAAAGTCTTTCAAGGAGATTATTTGGTAGGTCTATCCCCGGGAGCCAAATGGGAAACCAAAAGATGGGATAAAGAAAAATTTGCAGAAACCGGTCAAATTCTGGCTGAAAAATTGAATGCCAAGATAATTATTTTCGGTGATGAGAATGAAGAAGAATTGGTAAATCAGATTGCTCAAAGTTTGAAGGAAAAAAATCCGATTACAGCAGTCAGTCTGAAATTAAATCAGTTAGTAGCTTTAATCGACCGATGCAAAATTATAGTTTCCAACGATTCCGGCTTGATGCATATTGCCACAGCCCGCAAGGTTCCGGTGGTAGCCATTTACGGTCCCACTCACCCCAAGTTAGGGTTCACACCTTTCGGAGAAAAGAGTATTGCTCTTTCTGCCGACGTGAAATGCAGTCCCTGCAGTTTACACGGCCAAACCCCCTGCTACCAGAAATCCAGATTCTGCATGGATTTTATCTCTCCCCAAAAAGTGGTGGAAGAATCTCTGAAGATTCTTAGCACCGCCGTCAAACTAACCGCCTGATTGATGCGGCAGAAAGCGGCTTTTTTAGATCGGGACGGGACTATCATACAGGAAAATGGCTACATTTCCAAAATAAACCAGGTTGAATTCATCCCCGGGTCAATCCAAGCCATCCGGATTTTAAAATCCTTGGGATATAAAATAATTGTCATCACCAACCAGTCCGGAGTGGCCCAGGGATATTTCACGGAAAAAACTCTCAAAAAAGTACACAGATATTTACAGAAGGAACTCAGAAAAAATAAAGCCGGGTGGGACGGAATATATTATTGCCCGCATCACCCGAGAGTAGGTTTAAAACGTTATCTCAAAGACTGCAACTGCCGAAAACCCCAGACCGGCTTGGTTAAATTAGCCGTCAGAGAGCATAAGCTGAAATTGAAAGGTTCGGTGGTGATGGGGGATAAGCTGATGGACGTGGGATTGGGGAAGAATGCCAAAATAAAATCGATTTTGGTTCTGACCGGCCACGGGAAAAATGAAGCCAAAAAAATAGGGACTTTTCCTAAATCCAAACCGGATTTCATCGCCAAGAATCTGCTGGAAGCGGTGAAACTCCTACAAGAGCAGGACCGGTAAATCCCTCAAAAAGCGCTTTCCTTTTTTCAGAACTTTTTATATCTTTATTCAGTATAATTTAACCCTATGGCCAATTCTAAACTAGATATTTCCAAAAGAGCCAGCCAGCTTCCGGCTTCACCTATCAGGAAATTGGTTCCGTTAGCTGACGAAGCCAAAAAGAAAGGGATAAAAGTTTATCACCTGAACATAGGCCAGCCGGATGTTCCTTCCCCCAAAGAGTTCTTCGAAGCGGTAAAAACCTATCCCAAGGAGGTTATAGAATACGGCTACTCCAAAGGGGATGTGCGCCTGCTCAAAGAGGTATCGGTTTATTTTGCCAAAAATAATATTGCGCTTGAGCCAGAAGAGATAATGATAACCACCGGCGGAAGCGAAGCCATAATTTTTGCCATGTTAGCGGTGGCTCAAGCCGGGGATGAAATTATAGTATTTGAGCCGTTTTACACCAATTACAACAGTTTTGCGGTAATTACCGGAGTGAATTTAGTTCCGGTACCCACCAAAGCGGAAGAAGGTTACCATTTACCGCCCCTTGAAAAAATCGAAGAGAAGATTTCTCCCAAGACCAGGGCCATTTTTTTATGCAATCCCAATAACCCTACCGGCACAGTTTTCAGCCGAAAAGAAATAGAAACCCTGGCAAGTTTATGCAAAAAACATGACCTTTTTTACCTCTCGGATGAGGCTTACCGAGAGTTCGTCTATGAAGGGGAACATGTCAGTGTAATGCATATGGAAGGATTGGAGGAACAGGCGGTTGTTCTGGATAGCTTTTCAAAAAGACTTAGTTTGTGCGGAGCCAGAGTGGGCTGCATCGCCAGCAAAAACAAAAAAATAATGGACGCGGTTTTGAGAATGGGACAGGCCAGATTATGCTCTCCCACTTTGGAACAGCACGGAGTTCTGGCGGCTTTGAAATCGGGAGAGAATTTTTTTGCTCATATCCGAGAAGAGTTCAAAAAAAGAAGAGACATCACCTATGCTGAACTGATGAAAATCCCGGGGGCGGTCTGTGTCCGTCCTTCCGGGGCTTTTTACATTATGGCCAAACTGCCGGTGCCGGATATAGAAGATTTTGCCAGCTGGATGTTGACCGATTATAGTTTGGACGGAGAAACCACCATGATTGCGCCGGGTCCGGGATTTTACGCCACCTCCGGCTTGGGCAAGTCCGAAGCCAGAATCGCTTACGTGCTGAATACCTCCGATTTGAAAAAAGCGATGCGAATCTTAGCCAAAGGAATCGAAGTTTACAGTGCCAAGAAAGTCAAAGTTTAAATCCAGATTGTCAGCGAAATCATTTTACATTGGGATTGACCTGGGCGGCAGCCAGATAAAATACGGAGTAGTTTCCTCCCAAGGAAAAATTTTAACCAAAGGGGGCAGGTTAACGCCACAAAAATTGGGGAGAAAAGGGGTTATCGACTCTTTACAAGAAATAGCAAGAAATCTTTTAAATTTTGCCCGAAAAAATAAAATTCGAATCAAAGCCATGGGGGTCGGCAGTCCCGGGTGTATCGACATAAACTCCGGAAAGGTTCTGGGGTCCTGCCCCAATCTTCCTTTCTGGGTGGGCACAAATCTCAAGCAGATTTTCAAAAAATTTTCCCTGCCTATTACGACTGACAACGACGCCAATTTGATGGCTCTGGCGGAAGCCAAATTCGGGGCGGCTAAAAATTGCCGGGATGTGGTCTGTCTGACCCTGGGGAGCGGAATCGGGGGTGGGATAATTCTGAACGGAGAAATCTACCGCGGCTCAAATTTTGCAGCCGGTGAAATAGGACATACTGCGGTCAATTTTCTGGGGGAGAGATGCAACTGCGGAAGATTGGATTGTATGGAAACCTATGCTTCTGCCAATGCGATGCTGAAAAGGAGTCAAAAGCTGGCCAGGGCAGATAAAAAATCTCTCTTAAACCAGTTGATAAGAAAAAACGGGAACCGTCTGGACGTACCCACTCTTTTTCTGGCTTACGGCAAGAAAGATAGAATAGCCAGAAAAATTGTGGAAGAGACCGGTGAGACCTTGAGCACCGGAGTTGCCAATGTGGTTAATATCTTGAGCCCGGAGATGGTTGTAATTGGAGGTGGACTGGTGGATGAGAATGCGGATGTCATCAAAAAAATTGAAAAACTGGTTAACCAAAAAGCTTTCCCCACGGCCACCAAAAATCTAAAAATTAAAAAAGCTAAATTAGGGAATCAAGCCGGATTTATCGGGGCGGCTTATCAGGCCAGTCAGATAAGTAAGTAATATGCGTAATAAAATAGTCATCGTTCCTCTGGGTGAGGTTGATTATATCCTGGTCAACAGATTGGCTTCCGGCCTGGCTTCTTTTTTTAATTTCAATTTGGAAATCTTGCAGGGATTGGAACTTCCCAAAGAAGCCTACAATGAGAAAAGGGGGCAATTTTACTCCACAGTAATTTTGAGCAAGCTGGAACTTTTGAAATCGGATGACCATGAAAGGATTTTGGGTATCACGGAAGAAGATTTATATGTTCCCACTTTGAACTTTGTTTTAGGGGAAGCGGACCCGGAAAGCAAAGTTGCCATAATCTCTCTTTTCAATCTAAAGCAGGATTATTCCGGGATTATGGCTTCGGAGTCCGTCTATTTTGACCGGATTTTCAAAGAAGCGGTGCATGAATTGGGGCATACCATGAATCTGCACCACTGCCATAATCCTAAATGTGTAATGTATTTTTCCCACACTGTTGTAGATACCGACCGTAAAGGCAAAAGATTTTGCGACAACTGCCAGAGGCACATAACTCTGGTTTGATTTAGTGTAGTTAATTCTCCTTTCCGAGAGTTTCAG
>JBIOYE010000028.1:0-9561 GCA_044870015.1 Candidatus Zixiibacteriota bacterium | reverse complement strand
CGGAATATATTATCCGATTCGACTGCCTACTGAACTGTGGCTGATAATCTTATCGGTCTACGTTTTATTCGCGGCCGGTCTGCCGGTCTGGATGATTTTACAACCCCGGGATTTCATCAATGTGCAGATTTTATATGCCGGAATTGCCGGTTTGCTTTTGGGACTATTGGTTGGTGGCTTTAACGGTTTATCTTTTCAGGCACCCAGTTTTAATGTGGTAGAGGGAACCAAAAATCTGGGTTTAATCTGGCCTATGCTGTTTATCACCATTGCCTGTGGGGCCATTTCCGGCTTCCATGCTATGATAGCCACCGGAACAACCTCCAAGCAGTTGGCTAAAGAGTCTCAGGCCCGCAAAGTCGGTTACAACGGGATGCTTCTGGAATGCACTTTAGCGGTTTGTGTTTTGTTGACCGTAGGGAGTGGGCTTCTATTTACAGATTATAAAAATATTGTCTGGCCTGAAACCGGCCGGTCTAATCCGATTTTAGCATTTTCTCTGGCAGTGGGGTATTTATTGAATCAAACCTTCGGTCTATCTATTGCCCTGGGAGCGGTGTTCGGAATTCTGCTGGTGGAAGGGTTTGTGATTACCACTCTGGACGTGGCGGTTCGTTTGAATCGCTACCTGTTTGAAGAGTTCTGGAAAATTTTATTTAAAGATGTGCCCAAGTTATTACAGCATTACTGGTTCAATGCCGCTCTGGCGGTTTTTTTGATGTGGCTTCTGGCTTATTCCAATACTTTTGCAGCTTTATGGCCGATTTTCGGGACCGGGAATCAACTTTTAGCCGCCCTCTCTCTGATGGCGGTATCTGTCTGGCTTTACTATAAGGGGAAAAAGACCTGGTACACGGTTCTGCCCGCAATTTTTATGCTGGCTACCACGGTTTTTTCTTTGATTTTGCTTTTGGTGAAAACTTATTTGCCCAAAGGGAACTGGGCTTTAGTTTTTACCGATTTACTGCTTCTGGCTCTGGCGCTTGCGGTGGCGGTTCTGGCCGTCAAAACCTTCTTTAAGCTGGTCAAAGTGGGTGCGGCCAAACACAAATTAGCCGGCTAGTTTCCTGCCTCCCATTCTTTAGGGAAATTCACTTTCTGCCGATAATTTCTTAATAAAACCATTACGCATGCGCAAAAAAGGAGAGTTTTTTGCAGGGTGTAGATAAATATTTTGTTTTAGCCAGGTTAGTGGTCATCTTGGGGATAGCTACCTTTTTGGCTGCCAATCCCTTAGCCGAATATCAGAAAACCTATGCCTGGATTCTGCTTTTGGTTTTCGTCCTGCATTTTGGAATTCTAACCAGGATTTTTAAATCCAAAGATTACGACAGAGTAAAGCTTTTCAGGGTTACTTTGATTTTCGATATCATTTTCATCTCTTTTCTGGTCTATTTTACCGGCGGACTGGAATCCAATTTTTACCTGTTGTATTATTTGGCCATTGTTTTCGCCTCTTATTCACTGGGTTTGTGGGACTCGGTCATCCTTTCTTTTTTGGCTACCTTCACCTATATTTCTTTGAATGTGTACGATCTGGAGGGGATTTTCGTGGGGGACCTCTTGGTGCGGCTCTCCTTTATGTGGTTTTTTGCCGCCATTATGGGAAGTTTCTCCAAAAATGTCAAAACCTCCGAGGACCGATTGCACAAGACCCTGGATACCTTAAATCAGAGGACTTCCGAGCTGGAAAAAAGCCAGTCCCAGATTGAAACCATCTACGAAACTTCCCAATCCTTAAGCAAGCTGTATGAAGTGGATAAAATTATAGACCAGGTTTTAAATATCGTCCAGCATATTCTGGGATACCCCAATTTCTCCATCTTTCTTTTGAATCCCGACCGGACTCTTTTGACTTTGAAGGGGAAAATTGAGGGCGGAAGAAAATTGAAACTGGAGGAGGAGCCCCCCAGTTATTCGGTGGTACCCAATCTGGAGCCTTTGAGCAGCAAAAACGCTTTTCTGGAACAGAAAACTGAGGTTCTAACTTACCAACCCCAGCCCAGACCCAGAACCGAAACCAAAGACAAAATCAAAGTCGAAAAATCCCTGGAGTTCCCCATTGTGGGGATTTTAGAAGAGGTGGTCAAAACCTCCCAGACCCTCAAAATCACCGATTTGAAGCCCCATTCCCAGGAGTTTTTTCTGGATGTTCAGACCAAAGCCATTTTGGCTATACCGCTATTGATGCAAGGGAAAGTTTTCGGGGTCTTTTATTTTGAATCTACTAAAGTAGGGTCGTTTTTGGAAGCAGACCAGAAAATTCTGACTATTCTGGCCAACTCCGCCAGTCTGGCAATTGAGAATGCCATGCTGCACCAGAAGGCGGAAGCCCTCTCGGTTTTGGATGAATTGACCGGCTCTTACAATTATCGCTACTTTACCCAGATTTTGCAGGAGGAAATCAAAAGAGCCAAAAGGTATCGCCAGACGCTGTCATTGATGATGGTGGACATCGACTGGTTTAAAAAATGCAACGATAGCTATGGACATCTGTTCGGAAATTTAGTATTAAAGGATGTGGTCAGTATCATTCGCAGATGTATCCGGGATGTGGATATTTTATGCCGCTATGGCGGAGAGGAATTTATAGCGATATTGCCGCAGACTAATAAAAAGGATGCTTACACCATCGCCGAAAGGGTTCGCTTTTTTGTGCAGAAGCATTCTTTTCAAGATCCGGGCTTAAGAATCAAAACTAAATTGACCGTCAGCATCGGGGTGGCCACTTTTCCGGAAGATGCCTCTGACCCGGATAAACTGATTCTGCAGGTGGATTCCGCTTTATATCAGGCCAAAGGAAAGGGTAAAAATTTAGTTTGCGTAGTTTAGACATGGATGGTTTAGGACAGTTTTTTATCTTGGGGTACCAGGGAGAAACCCCTTCGTCTGATTTTTTAAGACTGGTTCGAAAATATGACATCAGCGGTATAATCTTTTTTGTCCGCAATATAAATTCTCCCTCACAGCTTTCAGAGATTATCGGGCAGCTTAAATCACATTTTAAGGGTAAACCTCTTTTGGCCATTGACCAGGAAGGGGGTAGAATCAATCGCATCACCCAGAATTTTCCACTCTTTCCGGCTAATAAAATTTACGCGGATAATAAGGACAAAAAAGGTCTGAAGGAAGCCTGCCAGACCACGGCGGAGGAGCTTTTTAAGTTAGGGATAAATTTAAATCTGGTTCCAGTGGCAGACATATTAGGAGAGGGAGAAAGTTTTATGGGTGACCGGTCTTTTGGAAAGGATGTAGATACTGTGGTGGAATTTACAAGCCTTGCCATAAAAGCAGTCAAACAGGCAAAAATTTTAACCTGTGCCAAGCATTTCCCCGGCATCGGCTCTTTGGTGAAAGATCCCCATGAAGTTTTGCCCCAATTGCCGATTTCCAAAAAGGAATTTGAAAAAAAAGAATTTATCCCTTTCAAAGTAGCCATTAAAGCGGGTGTCGACTGCGTTATGACTACTCATGTAATCGCGCCTGACTTAGACCCTAAACCGGTGACTTTTTCTAAGAAAGTGGTGACTGATATTCTGTTGAAAAAATTGAAATTTAAAGGTCTGGTTTTATCGGATGATATGGAGATGAAAGCCATGGCCGATAATTTTGATTTCAAGGAAGCCTGTGTTAATACCTTTTTGGCCGGACATGACCAGATTTTGATTTGCCATAGTTTGGAGAGACAAGTTGCAGTGTTAGAACATTTTGAAAAGCAAATTCGCGATAAAAGAATACCCGGAAGTTTAGTCAAAAAAAGGTTAGAAAAAATATCAAAATTCAAGAAAGCCAAATTAAAAAATTGATGCGACATATTTTAGATATTTTGAAAAAACCCAAAGTTAAGGTAATCGGTTTGATGTCCGGCACTTCTGCTGATGGAATTGATGCAGTTCTGGTGGAGATAAACAAAAAAAGTCTTAAGGTCAAAGAGTTGCTTTTCAAAACTTACCCCTACTCCGAAAAATTAAAACAAAAAATTCTTCAAGTTTCTTCTGCTTCTAATCCCAATTTAGATGAAGTTTGCCGCTTGAATTTTGCATTAGGAGAATACTTCTCCGCTGCGGCTTTGAAGTTATTGAAGGGTTCAAAATATAAAACTAGAAATGTGGATTTAATCGGCTCCCACGGACAGACCATCAGACATCTGCCCCGCTTGACCAAATCATTCGGCAAAAAAATCAGAGCCACTTTTCAGATAGCCGAACCTTCGGTTATTGCCAAGAGAACCGGAGTGATTACGGTAGCCGATTTCAGACTTGCAGATATAGCTGCAGGAGGTGAAGGAGCCCCTTTGGTTCCTTATCCCCATTTTTTATTATTCGGGGAGAGTAAAAAGGGGACGGCCATTTTAAATATCGGTGGAATCGCCAATATTACAGTCTGGTCTAAAAATTCCTCTCAAATTATGGCTTTCGATACTGGACCCGGGAATATGCTTTTAGATTTTTTGATGAAAAAACTTTTTCAAAAAGATTTTGACAGAAATGGCCGGGTGGCGCTAAGCGGAAAAGTTAGCTTGGCTTTGCTGAAATGGTCACTCAAGCATCCTTATTTTTCCAAAAAACCTCCTAAGTCAAGCGGAAGAGAAGAATTCGGTGAGAATTTTGCCCGGAAATTTTTAGAACAAGCTCAAAAGTTGAGGGTAAATAAAACCGATATTATAACCACTGCCGGGGAGTTGACTGTCCATGCCGTATTTTTAGCTTACCTGAAGTTTATTCAGTCGAAATTCAAAGTTGAGAAACTTTTTTTGACCGGCGGAGGAGCAAAAAACCTGTATTTCAAGAAAAAATTGAAAGAAATGTTAAAACCGCTTAAAGCAGAAAGCGTAAATACTTTAGGGTTTAATCCGGATAGCCTGGAAGCGGTCTGTTTCGCGCTTTTGGGATATTTGGCCATTTTGGGCAGGCCCGGCAATTTAGTTTCCACAACCGGCGGGAAACCCACCCTATTGGGAAAAATATGTCTACCCTGAAAATTATGTCAAAGAAACTGACTTTAAGTCTGGTAACTCTTTTGGTCATCGGCTTTGTTTTTTTACCGGCGGACACAATTGCCAAATCCAAGCCCAAAATTATCCGGGTAAAATTGACCGAAACCAGAGACAAGATAAGAATCTCACCCTACGGCTCTTTTCAGATAAAATGCTATAAAAAATCTAAAACAGTGGCGGCTTATGAAGTAGCCACCGACATAGCTGTCTCGGTTTCAGCCGAGGGCTTGATTTTACTGGATGATAACGGAGATGTTTTGGAATACCGACTGGATAAAATCCTTTTGGATACCAAAAAAGCCCAGAATAAATTCAGATTTGACGGAAAACCTTATCGGGGGAATTTGCAGATCCATTTTATCCCCGGCTTGCGGACGGAGGTAGCGGTGAATTTGGTGGGGCTGGAGGAATACTTATTGGGAGTAGTTCCTTTGGAGATGGGGAAAAAGCTAATCACTGACCCCAATGATGTTGAGGCATTGAAGGCTCAAGCCATCTGTGCCCGGACCTATTCTTTAGCTAAATTGGGCCAGTACCCCAGTCGCCCTTTCGATTTAGAAGCCACGGTAGCCGACCAGGTTTATGGGGGAATAGAAGCTGAGGAGGAAATAATCACCTCTGCCGTCAGACAGACCAGAGGGGAAGTAATTTTATATAAGGGTGATTTTATCAATGCCTATTATCACGCCAACTGCGGGGGTTCTACCGAATATATCCAAAAAGTCTGGGAGACTAAACCGGAGGCAGATTATCTGGTTCCGGTGGCAGACGATACCTTCTGCGTCTGGGGCAGCAATTATTTATGGCAGCAGAGCTGGACTAAAGTTGAATTAGAAGAGCGGATAGATCTCTATCTGAAAAATTATTTTCCGGGGCACGAAAAAGGTTTTGGGGAGCTTATGGACCTGCAGCTGACCGAACGATTGAATTCCGGCAGGGCCAAGGCGCTTAAAATTTTCTCCCAGAATAGCGAATATGAATTAAAATCCGACCAGATCCGCTGGGTCTTAAGAAAAAAAGAAAATCTCAATTCCATTTTACCCAGTACTTTGTTTGACCTGCAGATTTTTAAAGACAGCGCCGGGGTAATTGATTCGGTGGTGGCTACCGGCAAAGGCAACGGGCACGGGGTGGGGATGTGTCAGATAGGAGCTTTGGGATTGGCCCGGGCCGGTCAAATTTACGTACAAATCTTACAACATTATTATCCCGGAACCGAAGTCGTCAAATACTATTAAGACCAATCTCTGGCAAAATTTTCTAGATTAATCTGAGCTACTGCTAAAAAGTCGACAAATCCTTAAAAAAATACTTAAAGCTTTCTTGAAATTTTTAAGCCTTAAACCCCTAAAATCTGCTCCATCAATAACTCACCGTTAAGCTAATGGCAAAACTCCGTCCCGGTTCCGGTACCAGCGGGGTATTATTGGCTGCCGCATTGAACTGATTGTACGGCTCCACGTAAAAACGATTGGTAATGTTGTTAAAAGCTAGGGTAAGGACCTGACGATTGGAAAAATTAATTCCGCCTCTTAGGTTGTAGACTGCAAAACCGCTGGTATTAGAGATGATTTTCTGGCCCAGGGAATTTAAAGGAATCCGTTCCTGCTGTGCCAGCATGCGTGAAGAAGCCTCCGCCCATAAGCGCCCTTCTTTTTCCTTCCAGCCTATTCCGAAATAAGCCTTAAAAGGAGGCATAAACACCACCTCAAAAGCAGCGGCTGTGTCAAGTCTTTGAGCGGCTGAATCCCGCCGTATCTGACCCCAAATCCAGGACCAGTTGGAGAAGCCGTAAAACTCCTCGGTGAAGGAGACTTCCATAGCCCCTTCCAAGCCCACGATACGAGTGGTGCCAGCCAGATTTTTCCAGGTCCAAATCTGTTTTCCCTGATAAAAGGCACCCGAAGCCGGCTTCAGGTCGATAAAGTTCCGCAGGTCATTGTAAAACCAGGTAACCGACCCGGAAAATCCATCCAGATTGGCTTTAGCACCCAGACTAAAACTGATCATTCTTTCTTTTTTAAGTTTTTCGTTGGGAGAAAGCCAGTTGTTGTCATCCCAAGGTCCGAAGTAATATCTTTCCACCACGGTGGGGATTCTGAAAGAGCGGGCAATGTTGGCATTCAACTGGTACCCTTTCTGAAAACGATAAACCAGCCCGGCTTTGAAACTGGTGTAGCGGTCGAATCTATGATCTGGCGGGGTACCCGAATAAGTGGAATCAAAATATTTGATCTGATTGTAGTCGTAACGGCCACCCAGGTACATCGAAAGCTTGGGGTTCGCTATTATTGCGTCCAGGAAATATACCCCGGCCATATCCCAGTGAATTTCAGGCATCAAATCCGTGGTGTCCAGGATTACTTTGGAGGGGTCTCGAAATACGATATTGCTGGTTTTTATCCTTTCCCGGCCGTAATCCAATCCGACCGAAAAAGTCTGGTGGGGAGGGATTAAATACAGTCCCTGCAGGGTAGTTCCCCACAGCTTTACATCCGAATCAATGTTGTTTAAGGTGTCTGACGGAAGATCTATCTGAAAAAGACGACGGTGTTCCTGAAAATAACCCTTGATATTAAGCCAGGGGATTTTTTCGTTCACATCTTTGACTTCGTAGGTCAAACCGGCTTTGTCTCTTTTCTGAAAAGGGAAGGAAAGGGAACTGTTGTCGGCAAATCCGATCCCGAAATCCCGGTTGCGGCTCCCCTGAAAATAAAAAGTTTGGTTTTCTCTGAACTTGTAACCTAATTTTAGATCCAAGCCGGACTCCTCGTCAATACTGGTATTGGGTATGACCTTTTCGTTATCTCCCCCGGATTTGTAATCGTGGGGCACTTTGCGGAAGGAGCCTCCCAGATTCAAAGCCCACTTCTTGTCGGCTAGCTTCAGCTCCAGCCTGTTTTTCTTCTGCTCCCCGATGGAAGAGTAGCTGAATTTATAGCTGCCGGATAAATCGTAACCATTCTCCATTTCACTATCCGGCAGAAACTCCGGCCGGGGTGTTATAAAGTTGATAACTCCTCCGTAGGCATCCGAGCCGTATAAATGGGAACCCGGGCCATTTATGATTTCTATTTTTTCCACCTGGTCTACATCAACCAAAGCGGTGGAAGTCCCCCAAAAAGGGAAATCCCGGAAGGTGTTCATGCGGATGCCATCTTCTAAAAGTAAAACCCGGGAGCCGGAAACACCCCGTATAGCCGGACGGGCTAGAAACTGTCCATTGTCTAATATTTCCACACCTGCGGCATTTTTAAGTAAGTCTAGCGGGACGTTGGGATTCTGTCTGGCTTTGGCCCACTGATTTAGGGTATAGATAAAATCGGGTAAGCGGAAGTTTTCTTTGGCTGCCCGGGAAGCGGTAAAGGTCACTTCTTTCATGAAGAATTGCGGCTCGGAAACCACCTCTAATTCGAATGCTTCAATCATCCTGGATTCTTTTTCCATAGGTATGGTATCCAATTTGACCTGAGCGGTATCGGCTGCTTTTTTAGCGGTATCTGTCAGGGGCGGAGGAACTACTTGGGCGGTCTCCAGCGGGACCGGAGGAACTATGGGTGCCGGCTCCATCTTTAAGGTATCAACTAAGGTGGTTTCCGGTACCATTTGCACCGTATCTTCTTGAATGGGTGGCGGAGTCTCCTGAGCAGAAAGATTTATAGTCATAAGACACAAGCCCAAAAGCATTGCTGTCCCAATGGTCGAACCCTTTAGCCAAATCATGTAATCCTCCTTAATTAACTGAAAGATATTTAAGAATTTGAATGTTATTTTAGGAATAAAAAATTTAAAACACCAATATAATTTTTTATGACTGCTTGTCAAGCAAATAAATTCGGTTTATTAAGAAATATTCTTGATAATTTTTTTAAGCTCTTGGTCCAATCTAAGATATTGGCTTATCTCCAAAGTTTCGGCTCGGCTTTGAGGATTGATTTCTACTGTAGCTAAGATTTTTTCTACCTTATCCTTAGGGAGTTTAAGATTTGTGCTCAAGCAGTTCAAAATAGTTTTTCTTCGGGTGGAGAAACTGGCTTTGACAATTTGAAAAAAAAGCTTTTCATCTTCGTGCTTAACCTGGCTCAGAGCTAAAAAATCTAAACCAATTACAGTCGATTCAACCTTAGGGGGTGGATTGAAAGAACCCGGTTTTAAGCTGAATAAAATTTTGGGTTTGGAGTGGACTTGCAAGAAAATGGACAAGGGTGAAAAATCTTTACTCCCCGGTGAAGCGGACATTCTTATAGCCACCTCCTTTTGCACCATCAAAACTGCCCTTGAAATTAACTCTTTGCACTCAATCAACCAATCTAGTATAGGAGAAGTAATTTGATAAGGTAGATTTCCGATAATTTTTATTTTTTGAGATGGGAGAACTAATTTTCTCAAATCAACTTTCAAAATATCCTGATTGATTATATCTAAATTTTTTTGATGGGGAAATTTTTGTTTTAAAAATTCACACAAACTTTTATCTAACTCAACCGCATAAACTTTTTTAGCTTTTTCTATTAAAAATTGAGTCAGAACCCCTTTACCGGCCCCTATTTCTAGAACAGTATCGG
>JBIOYE010000027.1:0-3744 GCA_044870015.1 Candidatus Zixiibacteriota bacterium | reverse complement strand
AGCCCAAGTAATACTGACCGGCACCGGGAACTACCAGAGAATATAAAAAGGCCTTTTTGGCAGATTTGGTCTTGAATTGATAAATATCTTTGGCCTCCCCCATGGCTTTGGGAAGTGATTCGGCCTGGGCTTCAAAAAAGTTACTCACGCCCATCTGCATGGAATAATCCTTATAATCCAATTTGCTGAAATACTGGTTGACTATGTTCGACTGCGTTTCAGCTATGACATTTTGACCACTCCAGACAGTCAGCACGAGTAATCCTAAAACCAACAGACCAACTTTACTAAACATGTAACCTCCTCTAATCCGCCCAAGGCGGGCTTATTTTACTATGGCAATTTTGGTAAAGCTTACTTGCCTTAAATTCGAATTGAATGCTTCCAGCCGGCATAGATATACTCCGCTGGAAATATTCGAGCAATCCCAGACAACCTCGTTATCCGTGTTAGCCAGACCGGACTGGGAGACACGATGGACTAAATTACCGGATAAATCATAGAAATTCAAATTCACGGTAGCGGCTTGAGTTAGATAATATCTGATGGTGGTCTGTTTCCCGGCCGGATTAGGATAGTTGTAAAACTGTCCGGGAGGAATTAGTTGTAAGGCCACCGGAGGAGCAGGGGGAACAGTCAAAGGAATCATCCTGGTATGTTGTGGATTTAACCCTTCCATGGGCCAGGGATTGGTGGTGTCGGAGAAATTTCCTCCAACCTGCCACATATAGACAAATCCGTCTTCGCCAACGGCTGCGATCTGTTTTGAGGAATCGATTGGTCCTGAAATCGGCTCTAAATTCAATATGGCACAGGATAGATTTACTTCCGAGCCGACCGAGACCGGAAATCCCGCCACTTTTTCTCCGGAGGAGTGAAAAGCCAAAACCTCTTTTTGGGGAGAACCCACTACTATATCTGTGGTCTTATCTCCATTTAAGTCACCTAAAACGGCGCTGGAGAGTATTTCTCCAACAGGATTGGAGACATCAACTGTAATGGGAAAGTTGCTGGCCAAAGTTCCATTATAGTTCAAAGCCCAGATTTTATTATCACCGGTAAAAACAATTTCTTTAAAATCATCATCATCGATATTTCCGACCACTGGAGAAGAAGTGATGGTTTCAGATAACTGAACCGGGAATCCGTCTAACAATTCTCCAAACGGATTCCAGGCATATATTTTTCCCTCTTTAGTGGCCAAAATCACATCTAAGTAAAAAATGGTGTCCTGGTCCTGGTTCAAAAAAGTGGTATCCTGGTCTAAATCCACCACAACTGGTGAATAAACATGGTTGGATATAAAGGTTTTTGTACTCCATTGGGAGCTGGTACTTATTAAACTCCACAGACTATCTTTTTGAACCAGAGAGTAATAAATACCGACAGAATCAGTGGTAGCCAGACCGGAGATTTTGCCGCTGATAACCGGAAATATGGTTTGCTTGATGATGAGACCGCCGAGATTATCAATATCGAACAAACCTCGGTATCCGTTTTCATATCCTACCAAAAACCCAAATTCGCCGGGAATCATCTCGAACTCTGCAATTGCACCTGCTTGAGAAATTTGGGTTCCTCCCGGGATTTTTAAAGGTGCTCCGGAAATTATATCCGCTCTTCCATCCAGGTCATTATCGGAGAAATCATACACATATATATTCCCGTTTTCCGCTCCAATACACAACTCCAAAATCCCGTCTGCATTCAAATCGCCGATTGAAGGCGGTCCCACAAAGGGAGTGTCAATTTGAGCGAAAACCGCCAGAGGGTAAAAAATTGTATCCCCGTTTAACTGAATTACAGTATCTTCATCATTATTTAAAATAAACTTACTTCCATCACCTCTCCAAGCTAAAAGATATTTGCCGGAAGTCATAAAAATTTCCGGTCTATAATCCTTTACCACATTCACATCCGCAAAAACCAAAGCGCTCTTTTTGTTGGAAAATTTATATCTCTGCGGCCAGCCGGCCTGCACAAAATCATTGGCCACATCTAAGGTCATCACGGTATCGGAACGACTGATTCTGGTGATGTAAATGTGACTGTTGGCTTTGGTATTGCTTCGGGAGGATGGAAAACTAGAGGGTGTCAAACTGGTGTTGTTCCCCGAGTAAAACATATCTTCCTGGGAACCGAAACCGGTGTAATAATCACCCCCGAAATCAATGATTCCGTCGGCTTCCACCAAGCTTATGAATCTGCGGTTTTTATCCAATTGTAAAGTATTAGAGAGGAAATTATTAAAACCGTCGCTGTCATAATCCAGATAAGCTACCCCTTCGTCCACATGCCAGATTAAAATTCCGGAGCCGGGGGAAAGGGCATCATATTCCCGGGTGAAGATGGCAGTATCGGGCGAAGGACAAACGGAGCCCAGAGGACATATACCCGGTCCTAAAATCACTCCTGTAGTTTTGTCTGCTTTCAGGTTAGTTATTCCATCTTTGTCTAAATCCAATTGGCGATTTTCCAACAGAAAATATTCTTGGGAATTAATAGGAACTTTGACAGTTTGGATTCCGCTTCTCAACATTTCAGAGGCGATTAATTTTATATTCTTCTGATTTGAAATCTCCATCGGTTGAGTGAAACCCAAAAAGGCCTTGCACCAGGCATCCGGAAATACGGGCAAAGTGCCGTGAACCGGAGAAACAAATCCTAAATCGACAGCTACATCGGCAGCATTGTTATCCATCAGAGAAAAATCCCCTATCTGTGTTGTGAAAGTGGCGGTATTGTACAAATCCGGCAAACCCAACTGATGTCCGAATTCGTGAGCCAGAACTGAATTCAAAGCTCTGACGATCCCGTCTTGAGAGACAGTTTCCGGGAGAAATAAACCTTCCTTTATGGCAAAATTCCCGCTATCCACAACCACTGACTCTGAATCCGTTAGTGCTATAAAAGCGGAAAACAAATCATTGGGAGTGGGTGTGGGGGAAACAGGAAAATCAGATTGCCGGTCCGAACCGGCGTGAAAAATTATGAAGGCATCATATTGGGAAAAATCCAGGGAAGGAGTAAGTGTATCTGCTTTTGCCCAGGATTCTGTGAAAAACTCGGTCAATCCTTCTAAGGGAGGTTTGGAACCATAGTAAGCTATGGGATGATTCAGTTTATAGCTTTCGTCACTGTTTAGAGGATAAATATCGAAGGCTAAGGTTAGGCGGCCGTTGGAAACGGCTTCCCAGAAAATTCTTAAGGCCTCCAGATGCATAAAGAAATAACCCATATCATGCGGAGAAGGGTCGATTTCATGCCCTTCTTCCAATACAAATTGATCGTAAGGCCTCAAATCCATCAAACCTCCGCCAGTAGTGGTGGGGTCATCCGGGTTTTCGTTTTCAAATTCCACCTTGATGGCTAAGATTCTGATGGTCTTAACTTGGGCTGGTTCGGCGCTTACTTCAGGTAACCCAAAAGGAGTCTTTCTTTTCAGACCTAATAGGTTTTTTTCGGAGACGAAACTTCTGAAAATACCTTTTTCCTGGGAATAAATTTTTTCTTTGGCAGCCGGGGTTACTTTCTTAATCGGGTAAATTTTATCCGCGGCTGAAATTGAAGAGCCAGCTGAAAAACAAGCCAAGCTAAGCCAAATTAAGATTGAAGATGTTTTCTTCAAATTAGAATCCTAAAATTCCTGGGTTGACAACTTAAAATTTGGCGGTCAGAGAAAATCTCATCTGGTTAGATAGAGCTAACCCGGCTCTGGCCGGAATATAGGCAAAATCAAAATGA
>JBIOYE010000026.1:0-8013 GCA_044870015.1 Candidatus Zixiibacteriota bacterium | reverse complement strand
GGTGGATTGTATCATCGTGGCTATTTTAAGAGGTAATGACGTGGTTATCCCCAGAGGAGATACTATATTACACGCGAATGATACGGTGATTGCTCTGGCTAAAAAAGAGGGGAAAGAGGCCTTTCAGAAGTTATTTTTATGATTTTTATTCCTTCTTCTTAAAGGAGAGGGCTGGTTCCCGCCTTTGGCGGGCTCACTTTAAGATAGGGAGAGGTCAGTCTTATTGTTCGGTTGAACTTTACTGACGCCCTACTTTCGAGCTAGTTTCTCTTCCCTTTTCCTGCTTCCCTTCTTTATTTTTCTCTCTTCTGACAAATTTGTAATTCTCCTGAACCGACTTTATCCTGACATAATTGGGAACTTTTTTCTTCTGAAATCCCCACATATCTGCCTCTCTTTTTAATTTTATAAGAGATATCGGCAGAAATAGTGCATTTTAAAGTGGTAAATACAATAGATGGTCTAAATGGGGGGAAACTTAGAAACCTTCCCTCAAACCCTTCAATTTCTTTTTCAACAACTCCCTGGCTCTGAAAATTCGGGCTTTGACCGTCCCCACCGGAATTTTCAAGATTTCAGAAATCTCCTCATAAGATTTATCCTCTTTGTGACGGTAAATAATCACCTCCCGGAACTGCTTGGGCAAAGATTGGATGGCTTCCTCAATGGAGACGGCTTTTTCTTTTGCCACCCATTCGGCTTCCGGGTTTTTGGACCAGTCCGGCACCTCGGTTTCGATTTCATCCTCCTCGGTTTTAACCGGCTGGGAGAGAGAGACCGTGCCCCTCTTTTTCTTTCTCAAATAATCGATGGCCGAATTAGCCGCAATTTTATACAACCAGGTGCTGAAGCGATACTGGGGGTTATATGTGGACAGAGAGACGAAGGCCTTCATAAAAGTCTCCTGCATTAAATCGGAGGCCTCCTCCTGGTCCGGAACAATCTTAAAAATAACGTGAAAAACCGCCCTTTTATGACGAGCTACTAAGGTATAGTAGGCCTTCTGGTCTCCTCCCAGAGCTTTGTTAACCAAAATATGGTCTTCTTCTTTCAGCAAATTTCCTTTCATAATTTTGTGTGCTTAAGATAAAATAAAACAAAATTAAAACAATTTCTTTTTGGGGAACAACCCTCCCAAAAATCTGGTTAAGGTTGACAGAGGAGAGAAAAATGGAAAGTGAAGTTAGGGTTATAAGCCATAAATTAAGGGATAAATCCCACAATTTCACAATCTAAGAGAGAGGGTGGAAATTAAGACCAATGGGGAGTAAAGCAGTAATTCAATGCTGACACAAAACTTAATTAAAAGAAGCTACAGTTTAGGGGTAGAGCTCGATATTAGGCACGCAGCTTGCTTTTACCGCAGTCTGGACAGGGCCTTATTCATAGGAAAAGACTGGGTGAAAAGAATGCTTAAAAAAACCAAGAATAATAATCATAACAACGGTTATAAAAAACCGGCCAAAACCTACTGGCATATCTATGGCTTACAGACCTTAAGCTCCGATAAGTTTGTCAAAGTGGTCAATAAAATCCTGAAAAAGGATTATATCCTAATCAAATAGCCCCCTAAATCTCCTTGCACAAAGAGTGAAGTGATTTTCACTCTTTTTTTATTCTTTAAATGAGTATAGGTTCTATCCCATACATTTGCCGGGTTTTATACACCCCTTCAAAGAGTTATGGGGCAGGTTTTCACTCACCTTTAAGAAGCTAATAGACCCACATTGTCCTCAATGTGGGACCAAATACAAATTTTTCCCAGCTTGAGACAAGCTGGGTCTTCAAACTAATTTCTTTAAACCAATTCGGCTTCTGAAGCATCTAACCTACACTGCAGATAAATCAACTCCGCGCTTTAATTTCACTTGGAAAAAAGTAGGTTTTGATTATATTGGCTAAGCAGTAGGACAACAAAGCTCAAGTTGGAGCAAGCAAACAAACAACCCCTAAACCATAACGTATTTAACTACAGAAAATAAATATGTCCCAAACTGAGGACAAAAAGCTTTCTCTCTCTGAGACAGATACCGATAAGAAAGAAGTCAGGGATTCGGAAGAAGAAGTAATAGAAGCCATAAAAAAAGCCAGAGCCGGAGATGAGGGCGCCTTTAAAAAGTTGGTTGAAAAATACAGATCCCAGGTGGTGGGTGTAGCCTTTAGGATGGTAGGTGATTATGAGGATGCCAAAGACGTATCGCAGATGGTCTTCATCAAAACTTACCAAAATCTGGACCGCTTCGACACCAGCAAGAAATTTTCCACCTGGCTTTATCGTATAACCATTAATGCCAGTATCGATTTTTTACGAAAGTATAAGAAGCACAGACATGAATCTTTGGACGAGTCCTTAAATATCACCAAAGAAGATCAGGCCGATGCAGAAGAGATATATAAACGAGGCTTAATAAAATGGGCTATCAATCAATCTTTAGACAAACTTTCGGGGAAACAAAAGTCGGTTTTTGTTTTGAGAGATCTGGAAGGTCTGGATATCAAAATGGTAGCTCAAATTTTATCCATGCCGCAGGCCACGGTCAGATGGTATCTGCACCGGGCCCGGGCCAAACTTAAAGAGGAGTTAACCAAAAACTTTCCTCAGTTGGTGGAAAGGAGAGGATAGCATGAATTGTAAAAAAGCTAAAAATTTGTTTTTTCTTTACAAGGAGTTGTCACCCTCGGAAAATGAGATATTTATCTCACACCTCAAAGTCTGCAATCCTTGCAATGCCGAATTTCAGTCCTACCAGAAATCTTTGAAATTGGTGGGACAGACTTTGGTTTTTCAGGAGCCTCAAAACTACTGGGATGAATACTGGCACAAACTTTCCCGCCACATCAGCAAAAAATCCGTCTGGGGAAAAATCTGGGACAGGGTGACAGAATGGCTGTCCACTTTAACCCGCCCGGTTTACGGCCCGGTGCCGGCCTATGCGGTCTCTTTGGCTCTTTTGATTTTGCTTTTAGGTCTGTATCCTTTACTCAACCAGAAATCCCCGGTCAAATTCGAAAGCAACCTGGTGGTCCAGCAGTCTAAATTGATCTCCGCTGAAGTTCAAGGTTCCGTGACGGTTTATAAATTAGCTCAGAGGTAAAATAGTAAAGAATTGTTATGGGTAGCTTTAAATTGATTTCGAGGGGGATTTTATTAGGGGTAATTACCCCTTTTTTTGTATTCAGCTGCAGTAAAGAGAATTACTTAAGTAAATTTGAAGAAGGGGTAGAAGAAGTCCTACAAAAAGTTTCTCCATCCATTGTAGCCATCATGGTAAAAGATGCCCAAGGCAAAACTCAAAAAGTTGGCTCCGGGGTGGTAATCAGCGACAACATGATTTTAACCACAGAAAGCAGTGTGGGTTCAGACGAAAATTTAACCATCAAACTTCAAAACGGAAAAGAGCTGACTTCAGAACAAATCGATTTGATCTGCAGCGATTATGAGACCAATATTTGTTTCATAAAGCTCAAAACCACTGGCTTACCAAAGGTTGAATTTGCTCAAAATCAGAGAATAAAAGTAGGTGCTCTGGGAATTGCAGTTGGTAATTGCCCTTATTCTAAAGGAGTTAAAGTCAATTGGGGAATATTGGGGCGCTCCTGGATTGGAGGAGATGACCCTTACGATGAAGCCCTGTTAATTTTGGATGCTAAGTTGGGACCGGAAGCAGGCGGGACACCGGTTTTCAATAACTCCGGCCAGCTAATTGGAATAGTGGAGGGAAAAATTGAAGGGGAAGAGAATTTAGCTCTGATTCTACCGGTTGCCACCTGTCAAAAAGTCCAGCAGGCCATTGAAAAAGAGGGGTATATTGACCGGGGCTGGATTGGGGTTTATGTGAACCAAGAGGGAGCCAGAGAAGAAAAAGAGAAGATTTTGATCGTCTCGCAAATTATCAGTCCAGGACCGGCTTTTAAAGCGGGTCTTCAATCCGGCGATTTGATTCTCAGGGTTAATGGGAAAAAAATTACCCATCCTAGGGAATTTAGAAAATTGGTCTCCATGTCCCAGCCCGGTTCGAAAATTAAGCTGACCCTCAACCGGGAGGGGGAGCTGGTAGAAAAAGTGTTGACCATTGAGCGAGCTCCGAGTTTGGTCGGTTTGAGAAGGTGTTCTAATCGCTCTATTTAAGACTTCTATTTTCCCAGACCTCTCAATACTCTTTTTATAATTCTTCAATATAATTTTTAACACCAATTTAGAGTTGAAATTCAGCTGACCTTATTATATCTTATAGGGTCAGCTTTTAGTTTTTAAAAAATATTCCGAAAAACTTATTATGAAATTTTATCCGGACGTCTTAAAAGTAATCGGAAACACCCCCTTAATCCAGCTCAAAAAAGTAATGCCGGAGAATTCCGCCAAGGTCTTCGCCAAAGCCGAATTTTTGAACCCCTCCGGCTCGGTCAAAGACCGCATGGCTCTCTATATAATAGAAAAGGCGGAAAAAGATGGTCTGCTCAAACCCGGAGGAACCATAGTTGAAAACACCTCCGGCAATACCGGAGCGGCGGTAGCCATGGTAGCCGCTTTAAAAGGGTACAAAGCCATTTTCACTATGCCGGATAAGATGAGCACCGAAAAAATAAATTTACTCAAAGCCTTCGGAGCCAAAGTTATTGTCACCCCCACCAATGTCCCGGCCGATTCCCCTTTAAGCTATTATGAAACCGCCAAAAGAATCGCCCGCGAGACCCCCAATTCTTTTTATCTGAATCAATACCATAATCCTCTGAATATAGAAGCTCACTATCATACCACCGGACCGGAAATCTGGGAACAGACCCAGGGTGAACTGGATTATTTAGTAGCCGGAATTGGCACCGGCGGAACTCTTTCGGGTGCCGCAAAGTATTTGAAAGAAAAAAATCCTAAAATAAAAATTATCGCGGTTGACCCCATCGGTTCGGTTTTTTACCAATACTTCAAGACCCGCAAATTGCCCCAGCCACACGTTTACAAAGTAGAGGGAATCGGGGAGGATATGCTGACCGGGGCCATGGATTTTTCGGTAGTGGATGAGATATACCAGGTCAATGACCAGCAATCTTTTCTGATGGCTCGAAAGTTAACCAGGCAGGAGGGGCTTTTCGTGGGCGGCTCCAGCGGTTCTGCTGCTCACGTAGCTATCGAGTTAGCTAAGAAAGTGGGAAAAGATAAAATAATTGTGGTAATTTTGCCCGATTCCGGCACGCGCTATTTAAGCAAAATTTATTCGGACGAGTGGATGAGGGATAACGGCTTCTTGGTGGAAGAGAAAATTCCAACCCCCATAGGAAAGATTAAAGATGTGGTAAAAGTCCAAAAGCGATTGATTACCGCCCAAAAGAAGGATAAAGTAGAGCAGGTGATTTCCAAGATGAAAAGATATGATATTTCACAACTGCCGGTTTTGGACGAGAGAAAAGTAGTAGGATTGATTGCCGAAGTCGATCTATTGAAATACATGCTGGACGGGAAGCGCAAACCCAAAGATACCATTGCCAATTTAATTGAAACTGACTTTATAAAGGTTTCTCTGAATTCATCTATTACCGAAGTCTCCCAGCTGCTTTCTTCCACTGACAGCAACGCCGCTTTGGTGATGGAGAAAGAGAAGCTTTTGGGAATTGTAACTAAAATCGACATCGTGGATTTTTTGGCGAAGAAGTTTAAAGGGCATTGATTCGCGTAGGGGTGGAGCTTGTCTCCACCCAATAACGGGCGAAGATAAACTTCGCCCCTACGCGTTTCGAAATTGTTGATGGGAAGGAAAAATAAACTTGAAATTTGAAACCAAAGCTATTCACGTAGGCCAGGCTCCGGAGCCTGCCACCGGAGCTATTAATGTTCCTATTTTCCAAACCTCCACTTATGTTCAAAAATCTCCCGGCGCCCACAAAGGTTATGAATATTCCCGTACCGGAAATCCGACTAGGACTGCTTTAGAAGAGTGTCTGGCTTCCCTGGAAGAAGGAAAATACGGACTGGCTTTCGCCTCCGGGATGGCGGCCATTTCCGCGGTCTTAAATCTTCTAAAAACCGGTGACCAGGTGGTTTCCTGTGATGACCTGTATGGCGGGACTTACCGGATTTTTGAAAAAGTGTACCGGGATTACGGTCTGGATTTTGTGTATGTGGAGCCAACCCATCCGGCTAATTTTGAAAAGGCGATTACGAAGAAGACCAAACTGGTCTGGCTGGAGACCCCCACCAATCCTCTTCTGAAAATAGTGGATTTGAAAGCTGTGGCTAAAATTGCCCGCAGGCATAAGCTGATTTCAGTTATGGACAATACTTTTGCCACGCCTTATTTTCAAAAACCGCTCAATTTCGGAATTGATATTGTTGTTCACAGCACCACCAAGTTTTTAGGCGGACATAGTGATGTCATCGGCGGAGCTATTGTTACATCCAACAAAAAATATTACGAAAGAATGAAATTTTGCCAGAATGCGGTAGGAGGAGTACCTGGTCCGATGGATTGTTTTTTGGTTTTAAGAGGGTTGAAAACTCTTTCGGTCAGAATGAAAGAGCATGAAAAAAATGCCGGTAAAATTGCTTTGTTTTTGCAGAGACATCCTAAGGTTAAAAAAGTTCTCTTCCCCGGTTTATCCAATCACCCTCAACATAAATTGGCTGCCAAACAGATGGACGGTTTCGGAGCGATAATATCCTTCATTCTGAAGTCAAATCTTTCCGGGGCTAAAAGATTTTTGAGCAAGCTGAAACTTTTTGCTCTGGCTGAATCTCTGGGTGGAGTGGAATCTTTGGCAGAGCATCCGGCTATTATGACACATGCTTCGCTCCCAAAAAATATCAGAGAATCGTTGGGGATTACGGATAGTTTTATCAGGATTTCTGTGGGGATTGAAAATGTGGATGATTTGATTGAGGATTTGAAATCGGGTTTTGCTACTGTTTAGTTTATAAGATTGATTTGATACTCGTTGCGGTGGGATCATTCCCACTTTTTTTAATACAACTTGCCATTCTGGGCGTAGCGAAGAATCCCATTTAACTGCAAGATCCTTCCCCCGATAAATCGGGCCAGGATGAGTTTACTGACCTCACCCCAACCCTCTCCTACAGGAGAGGGAGAAAGTCCTCCCCTTAAAGTGAGGGTTAAAATCTTCAGCTAAAAATTTAATTGACCCGCAAATTTTCGTAGCATATATTGAGCTCAATAAAATTTTGAATAAAATGCGCCCGTAGCTCAACTGGATAGAGCGGCAGCCTACGGAGCTGAAGGTTGGGGGTTCGACTCCCTCCGGGCGTAAAAATTTAAATTTGGGCGGAGATAAACTTTCCTCCCCGCGGAGGGGAGGAGCTTGTCTCCTCCCTGAAAAATAAAACGAAATGTCAAAGGTAAATCATCTGGCTGAAGATGAAAAATGGATGAGAGAAGCACTCAAAGAAGCTCACCTGGCTCTCAAGAAAAAAGAGGTGCCGGTTGGTGCGGTTGTGGTCTATGAAAACAAAATCGTCGGCCGGGGGCACAATCAGGTGGAATCCTTGAAGGACGCTACGGCTCACGCTGAAATTTTAGCCATAACCGCCGCTTCCAATTTTTTTGATTCCTGGAGATTAGAAGGTGCCACTCTTTACGTCACTTTAGAACCCTGTGTGATGTGTGCCGGAGCCATAGTATTATCCCGCATAGAAAGATTGGTTCTCGGCACCTTCGACCCTAAACAAGGTGCCTGCGGCACTCTATACAATATTCCCAGCGATGACAGATTGAATCACCAAGTCGAAGTAATCCCGGAAATATTAAAAGAGGAGTGCTCAAAACTACTGACAGATTTTTTCCAAGCCTTGCGCACTCAGAAAGCAACCACCAACGGGGGAAATCATTAATCAGAAACCTTTGGATTTGGAAAAAATACATACCCAAATGCTGTATCTGGGTCTGGTGCTGAATTTAGCTATCCCTTTGGGGTTTTTGGCTCTAGGTTTTTTCCTGAGAAAAAATGGTGTGGGAGCCAATCCTATTGCTAATCTGAAATTATTTTTCTGGGTTTTGGTTTTTATCA
>JBIOYE010000025.1:0-10814 GCA_044870015.1 Candidatus Zixiibacteriota bacterium | reverse complement strand
TTCAATCAGATAATGTCCATTCTCGTCAGTCAAAGCCCGGCCATACCCTCTGCCTTCGACTTGATGGGCAATGACCAAAGCATGTAAGGGTAAGCCTGAACCTTTCTCATTCACATTTCCGGCAATAGCTCCAAGCAGTTTTTTCTTGAGCTGAAAATTTATGCCGGTTACATCTTCGCCCGGTCCTACCGCAACCGTCTCAGGATAAACTGCAAACTCGTACCCTTCTGCCCAAGCAATGACTCGGTATTTACTGGGAAACAGATTTTCTATGGTGTAATTTCCGGAAGAATCGGTTCGGGCTTTGGAATGATACTCCTCTAAGTGATGTATCAAATCAAAAGCTACCAGTATAGCTCCTGGAATCGGTTCACCGGTTTCAAAATCTGTTACGTTCCCTGAAATAGAACCAAACTCCGGAGGAGTTTCTTTAGCGGTCAAGGCGAAATTAATATTGGGGGTGTTTTGGTCAGCAGTGACTACAACTACTGTAGCGCTTTCTTCCTTTTGGGTATTGTCATAAAGCTCACATTGATAACCCTCATGGCAGGCCCCTACTATATAATTTCCTGCCGGTAGTTCACGAATGGTATAATTCCCGGACTCATCGGTCATGGCTTTGTTGGCAAAAAAAGATCCCAGCTTGTGGGCTACCACGATGGCATTAGCTAATGGCAAACCGGTAGAATCATCTGTTACGGTACCGGATATGGAGCCGAAACCATCGGCAGAAGCAGGACCCGAAATTAGTCCCAATAGTAAAACAGCTAGCAGAAAACTTGAAAGTTTAAAATGGCGAGACATAACTCCTCCTTAATAACTAACTAAATTTGAATTCTTTGGAGAGAAATTTAAATCAACTCTGACCTCTTTTTGATTGTATTAATATATACGATTACAATGACTTGTCAAGGGGTTTTTAGGTTAAATTATTTGAATTGAGACTGATTTTAAGATTTAAGAAGATAATACTTTTTCTTGGGTTGGCTCTTTGGTTGGGGGTTTTTCTTCAGCTTTATCCTTGGGTACTTGTTTCCACCGTTTTCTAAAAGAAAAAATTCCTCCCAAGACGGCTAAGATTGCTCCTCCCCAAAAGAGATTGATTAGAGGCTTCACTGCTACTTCCACGGTAAAACTGGCTAATTCCACATTTTCCTGGGAACTGGACTGTCCCACAATCCGTAAGCTGGCTATTCTACTTTCGGGATTGACTTCTTCTAAGTAAACCGTAGCCCGGCCAAAATTAAAATTGGCTGACTTAGTCCCGATTCCTGAACCTTCGACAATAATTTTTGGCACAACTCGCTCTTTTTTTCCACCTTCGCTGATTTCCAATACGGCCCCGACCTGCTCAGGTCCTGAATTTTCATGAGATGTGATTTCAAATTCCACAAATTTTACAGCATAACCTTTAACCAGTTTCTCTTCCCCTTTTTGCAATTGGAAAGTTTCTTCCGTTATACTGGGGTCGAATTCTTCGATGGGGGAGATGTATAAATCTCTGGTGAAATATCTTTTGATATAAGGAGTCCGCATTACACCCTGATTGTAAGCCGAGAAATATTGTTTGGGAGTGGCCACAAAGCTGGAACTGCCGCAGCTGACTAAAATTTTATGAGAGGTTTTTCCCCAAGGTGAACTGGAATCCTTTCCCTGGTAAGTAAAAGTGTAACCAAAAACTTTTTGAGGTATACCTGATTTTAAATTTACCGTGGTTTTCTTTTCATACACGTTGGAGGCGATAATTCCTATTAACAAAATCGCTACGCCGGAGTGGACCACAAAAGCGCCGGAGATTTTTTTCTCTTTCAGTTTTCTGATTACAATGGTCAGGTTGCTGACAAAAGCCAGGCCGGCTAAAAATATGAATAACAAAAATAAAACTTGTTTCACCCCCAAGAAAAATGCCAAAAAAGTTCCCAACAAAGACAGCCCTAGAGGAATTCGTAAACCTTTAAATAGACTCTGGCTCTGGTTTTCGCCCCATTTCAAGACCGGCAGTAACCCCAATAAAAAAGTAATCATAATAATTATGGGTGTCACCGAGACATTGTAATAGGCGGTCTGAACATTGGAGGGGGTGTAAAACCATTTGGTCAACAGGGGAGCCGACATTCCTAATAAGACTAAAACCGCCGTCAAAATCATCCCAATAATATTGGAGAAAACCAAAAATTCACGGGAAAACCAGGAATTGGAGGAAACTTCCCCTTTGATATCTTTAAATCTAAATAAAAGCAGCCCTAAAGAGATTACCAGAAAGGTAAACAAAAAGAGTATTAAATAAAGATTGATTCCTAAATCCAAGAAGGAATGTACTGAAAAATCCCCCAAAACCCCGGAACGGGTTAAAAAAGTTCCGTAAACTACTCCAAGAAAAGGGAGAATCCCCAGAAGCAGAGCGCTTCTTTTTAAAGCATTCTTTTTTCTTTGCAGGATTATAGCATGAATCAGGCCGGCTGAAAAAAGCCAGGGAATCAGAGCCGCATTTTCCACCGGGTCCCAACCCCAGTAACCTCCCCAGCCCAAAACTTCATAAGCCCAAAAACCTCCCATGGTCAGAGCGGTACCTAAAGCCAAAAATGAAAATATAACCCAGGGAAAGACATAATTCAGCCAGGACTCATACTGTTTTAAGAGCAAAGCCGATAGAGCAAATACAAATGGTACACCGGTTGAGGCAAAACCTATGAACATAACCACCGGGTGGATCGTCATCCAATAGTTCTGTAACAGAGGATTTAAACCGACTCCTTCGGTTGGAACATTAGGCAGTAAGGTAAAAGGGGAGCGTTTTAATAAAATTAATAATACTCCCAACTGGATTAAGTTGAAGAAAAACAGATTTCCTTTTTCAAAAATTCCGGATTTTTTGGTTAAAACGATTCCTAGAATTGCTCCGAAGAAAATCCACAGTAAAAAGGTCCCTTCCTGCCCGCCCCAGAACGTGGCTATCAAATAGTGGAAAGGCAAATCCGTGGAAGAGTAATTGTAAACGTAGGCGACCTGAAAATTGTGGCTCAAAATGAGATAAAGCAAGCTTGTAACTGCCAGAAAAATAGAGCCGGAAGCCAGATAAAAGAATCTTCTGCCCCAAAGTATTAAATTGTTTTTTCCTCGGAGAACTAAGAAATAACTCACCAGAGAAAAAAAAGAAAAGATGAAAGCGGAGTATAAGCTGAATTTCCCTAAATAGACCATAATTTTACCACAATTAAGTTATGAAATTCAATAGAGAATGTCAAAGGAATAATCAGGTATTATGGGAACTTGAAGAAAGAAAAGCTAATTCTGAACCGGAGTCTCGAAACTATTGGTGGCCGGATTGTAGGCATTAATCTCTTCAATCAGGGCCTCCACTAATTCATGCTCTTTTAATCTTTTGACAATTTTTCCATGCCGGGTCAACATCAAAACCCCTTTCCCGCCAATAACGCCTATAGGGGCTTCTCTGGCTTCGCCGGGACCATTGACCACGCAACCCATCACTGAAATTTTGACCGGCTTTTTAACGGTTTCAATGGCTTTCTCGATATCTTTGACCAAGTTCATCAAATCCACTTCGATTCGCCCACAGGTAGGGCAGGAAATCAGAGTCGGTCCTTTGACCCTCAAGCCCAGAGATTTTAAAATTTCCCAGCCCACTTTTACCTCTTCCACCACATCTCCGGTCAAAGACACTCTCAACGTATCACCGATACCCCGATAAAGCAAACTCCCCATAGCCACCGCTGAACGGATAGTTCCGGTGAAAACCGGACCGGCTTCGGTAACTCCTAAATGCAAAGGATAATCCGACTTTTCAGAAAATATAGAGTAAGCGTCAATCATGTCCTTGGGGTCAGAGGCTTTCAAAGAAACAATCATCTGGTCGAAGCCAAACTCCTCCAGATGCCCTACATTCCGCAAAGCCGACTCCACCAGAGCTTCCGGAGTGGGATGTCCGTATTTGTCCAGTAAATCTTTTTCCACCGAGCCCTGGTTAACCCCCACCCTAATTGAAATATTTTTTTCTTTGGCAATATCTACCACTTGTTTAATTTTTTCTTTGCCGCCGATGTTGCCGGGGTTGATTCTTAATTTATCCACTCCCTGCTTAGCGGCCTCAATAGCCAAGCGGTAATCGAAATGGATGTCCGCAACCAAGGGAATATTAATCTGCTTTTTAATTTCTCCCAAAGCCAAAGCGGCTGTCATATCCGGGACCGCGACTCTGACAATCTCACAGCCGGCTTTTTCCATTTCATGAATTTGAACCACTGTGGTGCCCACATCCCGGGTATCGGTCGAACACATAGACTGCACCGCCACCGGATTTTCTCCACCAACTTTGACTTTGCCGACCTGAACTACTTTGGTCTTCTTCTTTATGGTCATATTTAAATAGTTATGGTTTTGGGCAGATAATGTTTTTCATAAATCTGGTATAAACTTTCAATCACGTCTTTGACCAGATAAGCCGGGGTAGAAGCTCCGGCGGTCACACCCACTTTTTCTATCCCTTTCAACCATTCGATTTTAATTTGCTCCACTCCATCAATTAAATATGATTTAGGGCAATATTTTAATGCCAGCTCCAGAAGCCGCTGAGAATTAGAGCTGATAGTGGAGCCCACCACAATCAGCATATCCACTTCGGGTGCCAGTTTGGCAATGGCTTCCTGTCTTTTGACGGTAGGTTCGCAAATGGTATTTTCCACTTCCAGATTGGGGTACTTTTCTTTTAACTTTTGTTCCATTAAATCAAAACCTTCTAAACTTTGAGTGGATTGGCTGACCAGAGCCAGGGGATCATCAATCACCGGCAAATTATCTATTTCCTCCGGCCCGTTGGCCACAATGATTCTATCCGGGGCCAAACCCACCACTCCTTTGACTTCGTTATGGCTTTTGTCCCCATATAAAATCACGGTATAGCCCTTGTCCAAAAACTGCTGGGTGGCTTTGTGAATTCGGGTTACCAGAGGGCAGGTGGTATCCACTATATTTAAGCCCTTTTTAGTGGCTTCATCTTTGACTTGGGGAGCCACGCCGTGGGCTGAAATCACCAGAGTTCCTCGTTCTATTTCGGACAAATCTTTGATGGAGGTAATATTTCTTTCTTCTAATTTTTTGACGATGGAGGCGTTGTGGACGATTTTATTTAAGATTTTGACCGGTCCTTCAGATTTTTCAGAAGTTTTTTCCACAATTCTTAAAGCTCTCTCCACCCCAAAGCAGAATCCCCAGGTCTCGGCTAGAATTATTTTGAACATATTTTTAAATATATATAAGTTTTTAAGTCAAGCAAACCTTATTTGCTGATACTTCCTTTGACTTTATCGGCCTCTTTGATTTTAAAAGTTATGCGGGATACCGGCTGGGCAGATAAACCCAACATAGAGACCATGGTTTTCTCAATTCCCTCCGGGTCTAAGCTGCATTGTTGCAGAAGAATATTTCTTGAACCCTGTTCTATGAATTCATCCGGCACACCCAGATTTTTAATTTCAATTCCTTTTAATTTTTTGTCAGCCATAAACTCTAAAATAGCAGAGCCGAAACCACCTTTCAAAACATTTTCTTCCAAGGTCAAAACTTTGTTAAATTGGCTTAAAAGGGAGGATAGCATTTTCTCATCCATGGGTTTAATAAATCTGCAATTCACCACACAACAACCGGCGCCGTAATTTTTTTCTACAACTTCGGCTACTTTTAAAGCCGGCTGGACCATCGAGCCGCAAGCCAAAATCAAAAGATTTTTCCCCTCTTTTAATATTTCCCAGCTGAATTTTTCAATGTCCTTGACCGGAGTTTTAATTTCCCCCTCGGGGATGGCTGTCCTGGGATACCTGATAGCGATCGGTCCTTCATTCCAGCTGTTGGCAAAGTACATCATATTTCTAAGTTCAGTTCCGTCTTTGGGGGCTAAAATGGTCATATTGGGTATCAGTCTTAAATATGAAATATCAAAAACTCCATGATGAGTAGGTCCATCTTCACCCACCAAACCGGCCCGGTCAATGCACAGAACCACATTAAGATTTTGCAGAGCCACGTCATGAATAATCGGGTCATAACTTCTCTGTAAAAAAGTAGAATAAATGGCAAAAAACGGTTTAGAGCCGGAAGCTGCCAGACCGGCTGAAAAAGTGCCGGCATGCTGTTCCGCAATTCCGACGTCAAAAAATCGGTCCGGGAAAGTTTCTGCAAATCTAGTCAAGCCGGTTCCGGAGCACATTGCTGCGGTTATGGCTACTACTTGAGGATTTTTTCGAGCCAATTCCACAATGGTATCTTTGAAAACATCAGAATAACTGACAGTCTTTGCCGATTTAGATTTTCCGGTGGCCAGGTCGAAAGCGGAAACTCCATGAAAAGCGGCAGCGTCCTTCTCTGCCGGTTCGTATCCTTTCCCCTTGATGGTGGTGACGTGTAACAGAAGAGGACCTTTCAGTTTTTTGATGGCATTCAAAGTCCTTATCAGCTGGGGCAAATCGTGTCCGTCAATGGGGCCAAAATATCTGAACCCCAATTTTTCGAATAACATTCCGGGGACTAAGAAACCTTTGACGCTTTCTTCTAAGCGCGATATTACTTTTCTTAATTTGATAGTTTCTTTTAACTTTCCCGAAAGTTTCCATAAATCTTTTTTGATTTTGTTGTAAGTGGTATCTGTGATTACTTCTGTCAGATACTTGGCAATGGCCCCCACATTTTTAGAGATGGACATAGAGTTATCATTTAAAATCACGATAAAATCTTTTTTTAAAGAGCCGGCATTGTTTAGGGCCTCAAAAGAAAGCCCGCCGGTCAAAGCCCCATCACCCACCACACAGACCACTTTGTGGTCTTCTTTTTTCAAATCGCGGGAGACCACCATCCCCAGAGCAGCCGAAAGTCCGGTAGAAGCATGCCCGGCCCCGAAGCAGTCGTACTCCGATTCGGCTATCTTGGCAAACCCGGAAACTCCACCATAGGTTCTAAGGGTATGAAAAGTTTCTTTCCTACCGGTCAAAAGCTTGTGGGCATAACATTGGTTGGAAACATCCCAAACCAATTTGTCTTGGGGAGTGTCAAAAGCATAATGCAGTGCCATAGTCAATTCCACAATTCCCATATTGGTGGCTACATGACCGCCGGTTTCTGAAACCACTTCCAAAATTCTCTGTCTGATTTCAGAAGCTAAAGGGGGCAGTTCTTTAAGAGAGAGTTTTCTTAAATCTAAAGGTGAGTTGATTTGGGAAAGCAGGTTTGACATTAATTATTAATTTAAAAATTGGTTGACGAAATATTGGTGAATCCGGGTATCCGAGGTCAATTCCGGATGAAAAGCAAGCCCCAGAATATTTCTGTCCCTGACCATCACCACTTCATCTTCGCAAAAACCGATTCTTTCCACAGTTTTTCCGACATCCCCAATTTTGGGGGCTCGGATGAAAACCATTTCAAACTCGGGATGGCCGTTTTGCAGATTTACTTTTCCAACCTGTATAAAAGAATTGATCTGTCTTCCGTAGGCGTTTCTTTCAACTGAAATATCCAAAAGCGCTAAAGTTTCTTCTGCGTGAGAATCCTTTATTTGCTTGGCTAAAAGGATTAACCCGGCACAAGTCCCCATTATCGGTTTTTCTTTTCCGAATTTCTTTATAGCATCAAACAAACCATTTTCTGAAGCTAATTTTCGCATTGTAGTAGATTCACCACCTGGGATAATCAAAGCCTCACATTTTTTCAGGTCATCTTTAATTCTCACCAAAATGCAATCCTGCTTAATTTTTTCTAGAGTTTGCTGATGTAACAGATAATCCCCCTGGAGGGCTAAAACTCCGATTCTTTTCTTCATCTTATCTGATTTGCAAAAGGTGTTCCTCGGGTATACTAGCAATGTCCAGACCCGGCATGGGGTCCCCTAATTCTTTGGAAATTTCAGCTATCAGTTTGGCATCCTGATAGTGGGTAGTGGCAATCACAATGGCTTTGGCTCTTTTGGAAGGATTAGCTGATTTAAAAATTCCGGAGCCCACAAAGTTCGCTTCCGCTCCTAATTGCATCATTAAAGAAGCATCGGCTGGGGTTGCAATCCCACCGGCAGCAAAATTCGGTACTGGCAATTTACCAGTTTTGGCCACTTCCACCACCAATTCGTAAGGAGCAGCTAAGTTTTTGGCTTCCTGCATCAACTCCTCTTCATTCAAAACCGTCAATCTTTTCATTTCACCCATAATCTGTCGCATATGCCTGACCGCTTCCACAATATTACCGGTTCCGGCTTCCCCTTTGGTGCGAATCATGGCGGCACCTTCACCGATTCTTCTCAAGGCTTCGCCCAAATTTCTGCAGCCACACACGAAAGGTACTTTGAATTTGGTTTTATCGATATGATTTTTTTCATCAGCCGGGGTCAAAACTTCGGATTCGTCTATGTAATCCACTTCTAGCGCCTCCAGAACCTGGGCTTCGGCAAAATGTCCGATTCTGCATTTAGCCATTACTGGAATTGAGACCGCTTTCTGAATCTGTTCGATTATAGCTGGGTCAGCCATTCGGGCTACTCCGCCATCTTTCCTTATATCTGCCGGCACTTTTTCCAGAGCCATGACAGCACAGGCGCCGGCTTCCTGGGCGATCTGGGCCTGTTCGGCGTTGATAACATCCATTATCACTCCGCCTTTGAGCATTTCAGCCAGGCCGACTTTTACTTTCCAGTTAGGGTCTTTTTCTTGAATGAACATATTTAGAGCCTATATTGGTTTAAAACTTCATCTTCCATCGGTTTTACTTCGATATAATTTTTTTCGCCTTTGTTTTCATATCTGATTTTCACTTTTTCCTGATTTTTGGCGTCCGAATAACGAGCGGTTATGCGGGCCGCCAGCTCAATAGCTTCCTGGGTCAGCTTTCCTTCCAGCAAAGTAATCGGTCCCACGGTATCTTCCGCTTCAAAGAGGGTATCACCGTCCCGCAGTAAATTCAAAAAGCGGTTTTCTTTTTCGTTTCTACCAACTATAATTTTGACCTCTCCGATTCTGAAATGTCTGCCTCTTTTTAATCTCTCCGCATCTTTGGTGGTAAAATCCGGTTTATATTTCATCAAATCTTTCAACCTTCGGGAAAATCCTGCATCCGCCAAAAGACAGCCACCGGCCGGGGCTGGGTATTCGGTGATTTCCAATTCTTTAGCTAAAGCCATCTGCGGTTTTCGGCCTCGACCTTTATAATCCAAGAGAGATTCTCTGTTTATTAATCCCAATTTTTCCGGTTCAGTTTCCTCTAAATTTTTGGCAGTCAAAGGGCGGAGCACTTTTCCTTCCAGGCCGGCTTCTTTTTCAATGGTTTCCAGAGCCACTTTATATTGGCTCTTGGGTCTCTGCCCCAAAACCTCACCGGTAATTACAAAATCGGCCCCGATTTCTTCCATATATTTTTTGGCTTTCTTGAGCATGAAAATACGACAGTCAATGCAAGGATTCATATGAGCCCCATAGCCATGCTTAGGGTGCTTGACCACATCTAGAAACTCTTGAGCCACATTCATTATTTTTAAAGGGGCCCCGGTTTTTTTGGAAACCTTATTGGCATCTTTACAGTCCATTTTCCCGCCGGCATTACAGTTACAGAAGCCGTGATGGATATTGATAGGATGGACTTCCACACCCTGCTCTTGAACCAAGCGCATAGCCAGGGTGGAATCTAACCCTCCGGATAATAAAGCCACTGCTTTGACTTTTTTCTCTGGCATTTTTCCTCTAAAATTTCAATCTAATCAAATTCAGGTACAAAATCAATCTAATGATTTTCCACAGAATGTTCGCTTCCAGGCGGAAGCACAGTCATATTAGGAGGTCGTCTCTCTTTTCTTAAAAAATTAATGGAAGATGGTTTTTCTCGGGGCCATTTGACCAGTAAATCCTCTTTGGTGTAAATAAATTTGTCCCGGGTATAATCCGAAAACTCATACTCTTTTCCTAAAAAGATGGCTTCCTCCGGGCAGGCCTCCTCACAGAAACCGCAGAAAATACACCTCAGCTCGTTGATTTCATAAACTTTGGCGTATCTTTCACCTCTTTCATTTTCAGCCGGCTCCATATAGATACAATCCACCGGACAGGCCGCAGCGCACAGCCCACAGCAGACGCATCTTTCCGAGCCGTCCTCATATCTTTCCAGAAAGTGCAGTCCGCGAAACCGGGGATACATGGGAACTTTCTGTTTGGGATACTGAATGGTGACCGGTCTTTTAAACAGATGCTTAAAAGTGACCCACATCCCTTTAGAAATCAAAATTACTTGTTTTAGATATTCGAAAAATCGTTTCATTTTCTCTATCCTGTGATTATCGATTCCTTTTTCATTTTTTCCGGCTCATAAAATTTGGCTTCAAAAAACTGATTCACCGGCCCGTGTCCATGGCCGACTTGATAGGATGCTTTCAAAGCTTGAGTAATATACTCCTTGGCTGAAACCACGGCGCTGTATAAATCTAATCCCAAAGTCAGAAATCCGCAAATGGCAGCCGAGAAAGTACAGCCGGAGCCATGATTATTAGTGGTCATAATCCGGGGGGCGACCAATTCCTGAAAGTTTTCACCATCATAGAATATGTCAATCGGTTTTCCCTCTAAATGGCCACCTTTGACTACCACAGCTTTGGGACCCAGGTTTGCGATTCTTAAGGCGGCTTCCTTCATATCTTCCACTGAAGGAATTTTCAGGCCGGTCAAAACTTCGGTCTCCTTCAGATTGGGAGTAACTACTAAAGCTAAGGGGACCATTTGCTCAAACCGGAAGCCATAAATGATTTGAAAAATAAAATTTTCCCCTTAGCTTTAGTA
>JBIOYE010000024.1:0-7466 GCA_044870015.1 Candidatus Zixiibacteriota bacterium | reverse complement strand
AGCAAACCCCGGTTTTTACTGGTGCCGCCCCGGATTTAAAAAGGAAATTAACCAGAGATATAACATCCGAAAGCAGAATAGTGCCGTTACCGTTGACATCTCCCCTGCAAAATGGAACAGGTGCCGGTTGAGATTTGAAAAGAAAATTGATTAAATTCACAATGTCAGAAAGAAGAATATTATTATCAGCATTAGCATCACCCGGTTTGGCAAAACAGCTGGGATTAGACGGATTGGAAGTAATGATAAACGTTTGAGTTTCGCCGGTATTAGGTACATGGTTGCCAGAAACCAAAACCTGTGCAGAAGCTCCACCCATCTTGACGGTTAAGGTATAAGTAGTATCTCCGGATAAATCCAGAGGATCTAATTTAACTTTTATCTTATAGTTTCCTGCCAGCGCCGTAGGAATACGAATGCTGTCATTGGAAACCGAATAACTGGCTCCGGAAATGGTGTTGAAAGAGACCCCTATGCTGTCGTTGTTGGGGTCGACTACAATCAAATCTACCGGAGAAAACGCCTGAATAACCAGTGACGGAGCGGATTGGACGTATTTGATGGTGGCATAATCTGCGCTTGTCGCAGACCAACTGACACCGGTTACATAGACGGAGCCGCTATCATCCACTGCCACATCTGAACCACCATCCCCACCACTGGTCCCGGTCCCGTTATAGCGTATCACCCAGGCCTGATCCCCATTGGGCAGATATTTAATCGTGGCATAATCGCTATAAATACCACCACTGCCTCGGCGGCTATTCCCGGTCACATACACATTGCCGTTGGCATCCACTGACAGCGCCTTGGCTTCGTCCCAGCTATGGGGCCCATTGTAACGCCTGACCCAGAGAGTATCTCCATTGGGGGCATACTTGATGGTGGCATAATCTTCAGATGTCCCGGCGCCATCGCTAACTCCGGTAACATAAACATTGCCGGCCCCGTCCAATTCCAGGTCGGCCAGGCTGTCGACATTGTTTCCCGGGCCGTTGTAGGTTCTGACCCAGGCAGTGTCCCCATTGGGTTTATATTTGATGGTTAAGTAATCGACATCGGTTGTGGGATGCTCTCGGTAGCCGGCCACATATACATTCCCGGCATTATCAACTTTTATTCTCCTACAAATGTGTGAGTAAATAGAGGTAACGATATATCTGACCCACACAGTATCTCCGTTAGGTGCATACTTAATGGTGTTAACATAACTATAATAATTGGGTCCTCCCCCGGTTCTGGTGCCGGTCACGTACACATTGCGGTTGGCATCCACTGTCAAGGCATAGCCCGCGTCAGTTAAATTGGCCGGTCCGTTAAAGCGTCTGACCCAAGCCGTGTCCCCGTTGGGTTTATACTTTATCGTGGCGTAGTCATCATCCACACTGCCCCGGCTCCTGCCGGTAACGTAGACATTCCCGCTGTCATCCACTGCCAAAGCGTAAGGCCAATCTGTATTATTGCCCGTGCCGTTATAACGTCTCACCCAGGCCGTGTCCCCGTTGGGCTTATATTTGATGGTGGCGTAATCCTGACCTGAAAATAGTCCACTATAACCGGTCACATACACATTCCCGCCGGCATCCACAGCCAGACCTGTGACCACCTCGTTGCTGTTCCCCGGCAGGCCGTAACGTTTGACCCACAAGATGTTTCCATTCGGGGCATACTTAATAGTCCCGTAATCAGCATAAAATGTGCTCTCCGAAATTGTGCCGGTCACATACACATTCCGATTGGCGTCCACGGCGATGAGTTTCCCTACGTCTCCGCTATTGGGCGGTGCGTTATATTTTCTCACCCAGGCCGTATCCACCTGGGCTAAGATTGACACATCCAGGGAAAAAAGAAAGAATAGCAGAAAAATTTTATTGATTCTCACGGTTCGTTCCTCCTAATTTTATTAAAATTTGTTTAATCATTTTGAAAAGCTTATTCAAAAAGTTCAGAGAACTCTGCTGATTATAAACGAATCAGTTTGTAGAGTTCGCCAAACTTTTCTTCGATAGTATAGCTAAATTTTATAAAATGTCAAGCGCTTCTTTTACAAACAGCACGCCCCGGTTTTTAGCTGAACAAGAAATTCCTAAAAATAAAATTAAATTAGTTTTTGTCTGGAAATAAAAACCATTTTTAACTTGACTTATCTTTTAAAATTTTTATTTTAGATTTTTACATTATGTCAGAAGTAAAATTAATACCCAAGAATCTGGACAAAAGATTTTTAGAGCTAATTGAGCCATTGGCTCAGTTTCTGATTGCCAATAAAGTCCATCCCCATTTTGTTACCGCCCTGGGATTTACCGTCTCCATTGTGGCCGGGGTCTTGTTGAGTGAAGGACAGTTTTTGCTGGGGGGGATAATGATAATCTTAGCCGGAGTGTCGGATATTTTAGACGGAAGATTGGCCCGGGAAACCGGTCGCATCAGCAAATATGGGGCTTTGATTGATTCTACCATAGACAGGTATTCCGAAGTGGTGATTTTTTTGGGAATAGCCGGTTTTTTTAAAAGCGTGGGAGCTTTTACTTTAATAATTCTGGCCATTACCGGCAGTTTCATGGTCAGCTATACCCGTGCCCGGGCAGAGGGTCTGGGAATTACGTGTAAAATCGGAATCATGCAGAGACCGGAAAGAATGACCTTCCTGGCTTTGGGTGCAATTCTGGGTGCTATCCCCCATACCGACCATTTTTTGATGATTTTGGCTTTATGGTTTATAGCCGTTCTGGGGAATTATACTGTAATTCAGAGGATTATTTACATCCGAAATCAGCTCAAAACTTCCAATATCCAATAATATGTTTAGAGCGTCAGAAAAATTGACAAGGAGCTATTTTTAAGTGTAAATTGGATTCTTTTAGGACTGTGAAATAACCGTTAGGTCTCAATAGATTCGACATAAAGGAGAGAAAATGAGTTCTAAAATTAGAGTGGCCATAATCGGTGCGGGAAATTGTGCTTCCTCACTGGTGCAAGGTGTCTTTTACTACCACAATGCCAAAGAGGGAGATTTCATTCCCGGTTTAATGCATGTCAACCTCGGTGGTTACCATGTGCGGGATATAGAATTTTCGGCGGCCTTCGATATTGACAAAAATAAAGTGGGGAAAGATTTGTCCGAGGCAATTTTCACCAAGCCCAATAATACCTATCAGTTCTGTAAAGTCCCCAATTTAAAAGTTAACGTTGAAAGAGGGATGACTCATGACGGGTTGGGATTCTATCTATCCAAAATCATTCAGAAAGCACCCGGACCGACCGCCGATATTGTAAAGATTTTAAAAGATACCGGAACCGACGTGGTGGTGAATTATTTGCCGGTGGGGTCTGAAGAAGCTACTAAGTGGTATGTGGAGCAGATTTTAGATGCCGGCTGTGGCTTTGTGAATTGTATCCCGGTCTTTATCGCCCGGGAAAAGTACTGGCAGAAAAGATTTGCCGAAAGAGGACTGCCGGTAATCGGGGATGATATTAAGTCTCAAGTGGGGTCGACTATTGTGCATCGGGTCTTAGTCCGCCTTTTAAGAGACCGGGGAATAAAATTAGAAAAAACTTATCAGCTGAATGTGGGTGGAAATACCGACTTTTTGAATATGCTGGAGAGAAGCCGTTTGGAATCTAAAAAGATTTCTAAGACTAATGCGGTGACTTCTCAGCTGGAATACGATTTAGGGGAAGAAAATGTGCATATCGGACCCTCGGATTATGTGGCCTGGTTGAAAGATCGAAAATGGGCTTATATCCGCCTGGAGGGAAAAGCTTTCGGGGACGTTCCTCTGAATGTGGAGTTAAAGCTGGAGGTCTGGGATTCTCCCAATTCGGCCGGTGTGGTTCTGGATGCGGTCAGATGCTGTAAGTTGGCTTTAGACCATAAAATTTCCGGGGCTTTGATTGAACCCTCGGCTTATCTGAAAAAATCTCCTCCGGTACAATTTACCGATGATGAAGCCCGGGGAAAAATGGAGGAGTTCATCCGCAAATACGGCAAGAAGAGCAAAAAAGAAACCAAGAAGAAATAGTCCAATTTAATTTTCACTGAAACGCGAGTAAGGTGGTTTAAAACCACCTTATTTAATTTAGCCTATGCCCGGCCGCCTGATTACTTTAGAGGGAATTGACAATTCCGGTAAAACCACCCATGCCCGAAAATTGTCTAATTATCTGCTGAAAAAAGGGTATGTAGTGCTTTTAGTGCGTGACCCGGGCGGAACCAAAATTTCCGAAAAAATCAGAAAGGTTCTCTTGGATAAAAAAAACAGCTTGTCCGCTTCGACCGAACTTTTTCTATATTTAGCCGCCCGTCATCAGCTGGTGTCTGAAATTATCTTGCCGGCTTTGAAAAAAAATAAAATTGTTATCTGTGACCGCTTTTGTGATTCCACTTTAGCTTATCAGGGGTATGGACGAGGGTTAAAGGTCGATTTAGTGGACCGGATTCTGAAATCCTTTTTCCCGGTTCCGGATTTAACCATTCTTATTGATTTACCGGTCTTAGAGGCCCAAAAACGTTTCGGTTCAAGCCGACCGGACCGATTGGAAAAGGAGAGACTCTCCTTTCATCAAAAAGTTCACAAAGGATATTTAGAAATCGCCAAAAAAAATCGAAAACGAGTCAGGGTAGTGGCCGGGACCGGAAAACTTGAGATAACTTGGCAGGAAGTTCGGAAGATGGTAGATAATTTTTTAAAAAAATATTGAGGAGGCTTTATGAATTCATCGAAGAAATGGTCATTTGTATTTGGAATTTTGATTTTTATAATCGTAGTAGCCGGCTTATCCTTTTCATTTAAGGATAAGTTATTTGTCGGGCTCAAAACTTATCAGCAGATAGCGGCTGTTATTTCTTCCCGCTATGTCGATGCCGTCGAACCCCAAATTTTAGCACAGGCCGGAATCAAAGGCATGCTTGCGGTATTGGACCCTTACTCTGAATATTTGGAAGAAAAAGAATACCAGGGTCTGATCGAAGAAACCCAGGGACAGTTTGAAGGGGTAGGGTTAGAAATCGGGGTCAAAAATCAGTTTTTGACCGTGATTTCACCGGTGGAAGGAGGCCCGGCTTACCGAGCCGGAATTCTGGCCGGGGATAAGATAATCAAAATCGACGGGAAACCTGCTGAAGGATTTACCGGCGCCCAGGCCGTCCAGAAATTGAGAGGTCCCAAGGGGACTCAAGTGGAAATTTCCATAAGCAGGACCGGCTTGTCCAAACTAATGGTTTACAAGCTTACCCGGGATGTAATTGAAATCAAAACCGTTCCCTATTATGGTCTCATTGATAATCGGGTAGGGTATATCAGATTGAAAAAATTCACCGAGACCTCTTCGGCTGAAATTACCCAGGCCCTTTTGGAGCTGCAATCCCAGAACGCCTCCGGAATTATTTTGGATTTAAGAGGAAATCCCGGAGGGCTTTTAAATCAAGCCATAGAAGTGGCCAGTTTGTTTTTGGGGGATAAAAAACTGATTATGGAAACTAAAGGGCATGACGACGGGCAGAATCAAAAATATTTTGCGGGAGAAAAAGCGGTTTGTGCGGATTTACCTCTGGTGGTTCTGGTGGATGAAGGATCAGCTTCGGCATCCGAAATTGTGGCTGGCGCCATTCAGGACTGGGACCGGGGAGTGGTAATCGGGGATACTACTTTTGGCAAAGGGTTGGTCCAGACGGTTTTGAGACTGCCCAACCATAACGCTTTGAAACTGACCACCGCCAAATATTTTACCCCCAGCGGCAGATGTATTCAGAAAAAAGAAAATGGCTCTAAATTAGAACAGTTGGAGCTGGCTACCAGGCCGGATTTCAAGCCAGAGGATTTGGCTTCGGATACCAATTCTGTTTTTTATACTAAAAAAGGGCGTAAGGTTTTGGGTGCCGGAGGAATTATTCCGGATATTGTAGTGCCGCGTCCCCAATTTAATCCTCTAATATACAATCTGCTGCGGGAAGATCTATTTTTTGAGTTTGCTTCTGAATATGCTCCCCATCTTCTGGAGCTGGACCAGAACTTTGAAGTCAATTGGGAAATATTAAGGGATTTTCGAAGATTTCTGTGGAAGAAAAATTTCACCTACCAAACCATGACCGAGCTGCAATTAGAGGAGCTGAAAAAGACAGCCGGAGAAGAACTTTCTTCGGCTAACCTGGATTATAGTTTAGAGCATATCAATCAAGTCATCCAGGAGGAAAAGCAAAAAGCTTTTAATCAATCAGCAGAAGAAATCAAATGGTATTTGAAAGAAGCCTTTTTGACTCACAGTCTGGGAGAAAAAGCCAAATATCCCACGGTCTGGTCTAAAAACCATCCGGAAATAAAAAAAGCTTTGGAAATTTTGAGCACCAAAGGGAAATATGAAAAACTGCTTTCTGCCTAGATGTTAGAGTTTTTATTTATTTTTTTAGGTTCGGTCGCAATTGGCATTTTGGGTTCTCTTTTAGGTACCGGGGGCGGAATTTTCATGGTCCCCTTTTTGACCTTGGTTTTCGGGATTCCCATGCACCAAGCCATAGCCACCAGCTTGGTAAGTATCATAGTTACCTCTAATACTTCCGCCAGTTTATATGTCTTGAAAAAATTGGCCGATATCCGCTTGGGGATAACTCTGGAGTTGGCTACAGTCGTGGGAGCCATTTCCGGCGGCTTTATAGCCGCCTACCTGCCGGCTGATATTCTCGCCATTTTATTCGCTTTGGTATTGCTGTATACCGCATTTCCCATGCTGAAAAGGCAGACCAATGACCAAGATTCCCTTGGTTCTTATAAACCCCAAAAATATCCTCTGGGTTTTCTGATTTCTTATATAGCCGGAGGGCTTTCCGGGCTTTTGGGAATCGGAGGCGGCGTGATTAAAGTGGCGGCCATGTATCTGATTATGCAGGTTCCTTTAAAGGTCGCGGTGGCCACCAGCAATTTTATGATAGGAGTGACCGCTTCGGCCGGCTGTTTTCTGTATTATTTCAGAGGTGAGGTCAATTTACCCCGAACCGGAATGGCCGTCACAGGAGTATTTTTAGGGGCGACCGTAGGCTCTTATCTGATGTTTCGAGTCAAGTCCGAATTTCTGCGCAAACTATTTGTGCTGTTGCTAATCTTTTTGGCTTTGAATATGTTTTTTAAGGGGATTCACTTTAAATTATTCTAAATGCCCAAAGAAATAGCTTACAAAATAGTTGGTTCGGTTTTAAAATGGGGTTCCTGGATTTCGGTTATTATTTTAATTCTGGGAATGCTTCTATTTTTAATTAATCCTACACCGGTTGAATTTGGGAATACTCCTTTAGAAAAAGAGTTTTGGAAAAAACTCGTTCATTTTGAGCCGCTGACCTTGATAAATTTGGGAATTTTACTAATGATACTGGTCCCTTTTTTCAGAGTTCTGGCAATCGGGGTTTCATTTGTAATTGAAAAGGATAAAAAATACAGCTTGATTTCTTTAGTGGTGCTGGTATTTTTAATTTTGGG
>JBIOYE010000023.1:0-5381 GCA_044870015.1 Candidatus Zixiibacteriota bacterium | reverse complement strand
TTTCAGGAGATAAGCTCAAAATTCAAAGAAACGCAAAAACTGCTGGATCAGGAAAAAATCAAACAGGAAGTGGAACTGGCCTATCATATTCAGAAAGTATTGCTCCCTCAATCTGTTCCTCAGCTTGAAGGATTTGAAATTGCCACAATTTACCAATCCGCCCAGGAAGTAGGAGGAGATTATTTTGACTTTATCTGGGTGGATAAAGATAACTTAGGAGTGGTGGTGGCGGATGTTTCCGGCAAAGGGGTAACCGCCTCCATGTATATGAGCATGCTCAGAACCGCTTTGAGATTAGTAGCCCCAGGGGAAAAAGATCCTAAGAAAGCTTTAGTAAAAGTCAATCAGTTGATTTCAGCCGATTTGAAAAAGGGACACTTCATTACGGTTTTTTATCTAATTTTAGATATCCCCCAGAGAATGATAACTTATGCCTCCGCCGGCCATAACCCCTTAATTTTATATTCTGCGAGCGAAGATAAATTTCATTTCCTGAATCCCAAAGGAATCCCCTTGGGACTGGTTTTGCCGGAAGGAGTAAGTTTTGAGCAGAAATTACAAACCGAAAGTTTAGCTTTACATTCCCAGGACTGGCTCTTCCTCTACAGCGACGGAATCACCGAAGCCATGAATTCCCGGAAAGAGAGCTTTGGCCGAGAAAAGCTCTTGAATCTTATCAAGGAAAATAAGGACAAGACCGCCCCGGAATTCAGCCAGGGGTTACTCAAACTGGTGACCAGTTTTACAGAAGCGGCTTCCCAAGTCGATGATATCACCTTGGTTGCCCTGAAAAATGTCCGTGAATTATCTAAAGCAGCAAATCTAGCCACCCGGCTGAAAAATTCAGCCGAATCTGAATCACAAGACAAAGCCCCATAATAATAACTTTTTTATAAATAGATGCGTATGCGGAAGTTAAAAGAGCAGAAAATCTGCCGAATTTAAATATACATACCAGATGCCTGAGGAACTTAAAATATCAGTGGAATCAGCTGGTCCGGAAAATGAAGTAGTGAAAATCAGAGTTGACGGTGTCTTAGATACTTTAACTTCACCGGAGCTGGAAAAAGTGATGAACTCACTAGTTGCTCAAAAAAGATACAAAATCATTATGGATTTAGGCGGAGTGGATTACATCTCTTCGGCCGGATGGGGAATTTTCATTTCTCATCTAAAAGAAATCCGGGAAAACCGGGGGGACTTAAAATTAGCCCGCATGCTTCCCCAGGTCTCTGAAATTTTTGAGCTGTTGGAATTCGATTCGATCTTAAAGACTTACCCGACCCTGGAGAATGCCCGCTTCGATTTTATTCAGGATCAGGAAGTCGAACTCAAAATCTCGGAGTTAAACCAGGATGCGAAAAAAAACCTGATTTTCAAACCACCGGTCTCGCAGGAGATTACGGTAAAGCAAGCTCCCAAAGCTCCGGAAGATTTAAGCCAAAGCATAAGAAAGATAGTTATTTCAAACCCATTTTTAAGCATTGCTGACATTGCTCAAGAATTAAATTCCAATAAAACCAACTCCGGAAAAGCGGGATACTGGAAAGTGTTCAATTTTTTGAGAAAGAATAAACTTTTGAGACAACAAAATCGTTTTAAGCTAAGCTGGAGAGAAAAGAGAACCTAATATGTTCAGCCAGGAAGAAACCAGCTCCTTTGATTTTTGGGATTCGGTACAGTCCGGAGAAGATCATTATTCCTCGACGGTTGAAGCCAAAGTCAAAGACCAGATTAAATTGGGAGACAATACTTATGAGGTAGAGATTGTTTATGACTCAGCCGAAAAACAGATTTACTCTCTCTTATACAGAAACCATCATCTAGTTTCCTCCCAATATGTGTACATAGTCAGCTCCGAAAAAGATTTCGGTTTGAACTACCAATTGCAGCAGATTCTGAAGAGAGAAAAAGAAAACTTGACCGCCAGCTGGAAATTGCTGGAAGTGATTAACCAGAAGGGCAGTGCTTCGGAACACAATAGCCTGGGGCTGTTCTTTTTGGACAAAGGTTTGGACAACGAAGCCGCCGAACAGTTTGAAAATGCCCTGAAAAAATCTCCACCCCTGTCGGACACCTACAAAAACTTAAGCTCGGTTTACATAAGAAAAGGGGTTCCTCATAAAGCTCTGGAGCTTTTGGAAGCCGGAGTCAAATTGAATCCCGCCTTTGCCGATTTGCGAAATGCTCTAGGCTGGGTTTATTTGGAATGTCAAAAACGCAAAGAGGCCTTGGAGCAGTTTACCATGGCCCTGGAATTAAACAAAAATTACGCCGAAGTATTCTTGAACTTAACCTTATGGTATCTGCAGGAATCTGCCAACCATCCGGAAAATTCCCAGGCCTTAACCCAGGCCATAAAATATCTGAAAAAAGCCCTAAGCCTGGACCCGGAATTTTCCCTGCCCCAGGAACAAATAAGCGAATGGGAGGAGATTTCCAAACTTTATCTGATTTTGAAAAATCGGGTGGCCCAGAGAGATACTTCCCATATTAAATCTGTCTGCGAACTGTTTTTCTTAAGATTTTCCTATGACCGGGGAAATGTATCCCAACCCAGCTGGCAATATTTCCTGATGGAGCTAAATGAAAAAATAGAAGACGGCTACGACTTCCCGGATTTAAGAAACTATTTGGGAATGGGATACTGGTATTATTCTTTTTTCTTTTTGGAAAAATCACACAGCATCTTAAAGTCCGACAAATTCGGAAAGAAGCTAAAAAACTTAGCCACCCTGAATTTAGAGGTGGTGGATACCTTGAATAAACAGCTGGAGAAACTGCAACCACGGTGGGAGAGATGATCGGCCGAAATTGGGAGATTTTAGAGAATCTGAAAAGAGATTTAAATTCCAGCAAGCTTTCCATAAACTGGGATTATATTCTGGAAGGGCTGGAAGAGCTGGAAAAAACCGAAGATACCCCGGAAGGGGAGTTTCAGAAAGCCTGCGGATACTTTTTGATCTGCGGTTATTACTGGCAGGAAGCCGAGAGGCAGTTTCAAATAGCCCTGGATAAAAACCCTCAATTGAGAAAGGCCCAGAACAACCTGAAATATATACAGGAACACAAGTCCGCCTTTAAGCATTCTTTCCAACAGATTGAGTTTTGACCTTTAGAATTATGAGAAATGGCAGAGACGGAACCTAGCCAGAGCAAATCCGGTTTTAAAACCGCCTTTTGGGTTAGCCTGGTTGCCATTTTCGTCTCAGCTTTGTTGTTGACGGTTCTGCCCTGGGATATTAAGTTAAAGCTTCTCCTTCTGACATTTTTTTCCGTTGCTATCCTAATCTTGTTTTCTTACTTCCAGCACCAAGAAAAAAAGGCCTGGTTGGTCTCTCAGGAACGGTTGCATAAATTCAGTCATTTTGCAGAAAAAACGCGAGAGATAAATCAATTAATTATTGAGAGAAGCGGGTTTCTGCAAATCACACTTAAACTGGGAGAATATTTTAAAGAGGTTCTAAAGGCCTCACAGCTGGTCCTATTTTATAAAAAAACTAAGGCATATGAGGCGGTTTTGGTATCAGGCAATTCCATTTCTGCTCTGAAAAATATTCATCTGAGCTTCCATGACCCTCTTATTCATCAGCTAAAATCTTCCAACGGCTCTAATCTGCAGGCCGTTGATGTGAAGGATATGGATTCAGAATGGGTAAGGAAGTTTCTGCCCGGCTTTCACAAGGGAAAAGTTCTTACCTACCAGTCAAATGATAAAATAGAAGGGCTGTGCTTTTTTATACCGGACTCTTGGGAGGCACCACTTGATAAGGAATTTTTATTTTGGGGTTGGGAAAATTTAAGGCTCTCTTTAGAGTTTCAAAGACAGTCACGATTCCATAAAGTGCAGACCCAAAAATTGAAGGAAAAATTGCTGGTTCTGGAAAGTCAGCCGGCTCAAAGAGAATTCAAGAAAAAACTTTTCGACGTAGAGGCTTTTTTGAATTCGGCTCAGAGTTTGTTTACTGTTCTAGAAGATGAGGCCCTGCTGGTTTCTTATTTGAATCTGGTTCAACGGCAGACCAATTGTAAATTCTGTTTGGTTTATGCCCAGGATGAAAAAAGAGAAAATTGGATTATCAAACAGTCGGTCGGAATAGATTTCAAGGACTCCCGGTATCTGAATTTTCCGGTCACAAGCAAACTGGCTACGTTTTTAAAAACCAAACCGAAACCTCAAAACCTGTTATTGGCAACCGAGGAGCTTAAGAAAGACCCCAGCCTCAGAAATTTGTTGGAAAATGGAATTCAATTGGGGATTCGTCTGACTTCGGGGGGGCAGTTTTGGGGAATGGTGTTTTTAGGAGAAAAAGCTGACCACAGCCAATATCAGGAGCAAGACTTGGAGCTATTTTTCATTCTGTGCCAAATCCTGAACTCAGCCTGGGAAAACTTAAAACAGTTCAAAAAAATAGAAGAACTTTCCTATACCGATTCTCTCACCAGTCTGTATAACTATCGCTATTTTCATAAGCGTTTAATCGAGGAGACCCTGCGTGCCAAGAGGTTTAACCGCACTTTAGGTTTAGTTATGTTTGATATTGACGGTTTTAAAGCCTATAACGACACCTATGGTCACCAGGCCGGGGACAGGGTCTTAAGGCAGCTGGGGGGACTTCTTTTGACCACTACTCGCTCTATTGATATTGCCTCCCGATACGGAGGGGAAGAGTTTTGCATCATAATGCCCGAAGCTGACAGCAATGAATGTTTGAAATTTATGGAGAGGTTGCGCCGGGTAATTTCCCATCACCCTTTCAAAGACGAATTCCTGGCCTTCGACCATCACATAACTATAAGCGCGGGTGGTGCCATATTCCCTTCGGATGCCAAAACCGTGGACAAGCTCATTTACTGTGCGGATATGGCCTTACTGCGCGCCAAAAATGCCGGAAAGAATAAAGCTTTTCTGTATTATGAACAGGAGCCGGTGGCCAAGAGATAAAAACTTTTCTTCAATTTCCTCTTTACAAAGTTAAAAAATCAAATATATTATTTGACTGGAAACGGAATTAAATATATTTTTAGGCAAAAATCGAGAATTATTAAAAAGAGCTTAACAGGAGGGAAGATGTCACCTAAAGCTGGTGTGGACCTAAAAGAGCTGAAAACTCAAAAGCAGAAAGAGGCCGAAAAATGGCTAGGTGAATCTGTTTCGGTTGCGGACTTAAAAGTGACTGCCGACCAGATTGAAAAACTTACAAATTCCGGGTGGATGCTGGATTATGTTCCGGCCGGATTTTATTTTAAGAAGTTTACCACCATGCCGATTCTGAAAAATTATTTACAATCCACGGCCGTCAAAACCGAAATTCCTCTGGGACCTTTTTACGGCCGGGTCTTATGGTTTTTGAAAGAAAGACCGGACCCGGATGATCCAC
>JBIOYE010000022.1:0-3123 GCA_044870015.1 Candidatus Zixiibacteriota bacterium | reverse complement strand
GGAGTATGTGGTGGAAAGAGTGGTGCGGGCTTTGAATGAAAGAGAGAAACCCATCAAGGGTTCCAAAATTCTGGTTTTGGGGGTCTCCTATAAAAAAGATATCAAAGATATCCGGGAATCTCCGGCTCTGGATGTGATACGACTTTTGGAAGATAAAGGTGCCCAGGTCACTTATCAAGATCCGCATGTTCCCAAGTTAGCCCTAGATGGGGAAAAACTATCATCAGTCAAACTGTCTGCTCCCTACTTGAAAAAAATGGACTGCGTGGTGATTGCCACGGACCATTCGGCTTACGATTATCGCTGGATTGTGAAAAATTCCGCGGTGGTGGTGGATACCCGCAACGCTACTAGAAATGTGAAAGAATACCGGGAGAAAATAGTCAAACTTTGATTCCCTTATAATATTTTATTTGGATAACCTCCTGAATATTTTCACTCACTCATAACTAAAGCGCGTAGGGGTGGAGCCTGTCTCCACCCTATAAAAGTGGGCGAAGATAAACTTCGCCCCTACGCGAATTAAAGGAGTATGAAGAGATAGAAAAATTTGAGTAAAAGATTTTAAATTATTAAAAAGTTTAACTTCCTTCTTTCAAAAATGAAATCTTTAAAGCTTTCGTCCTACGCCAAAATCAATTTAGGTTTATGGGTTTTAAATAAAAGGAAAGACGGCTACCATAATATTTTCTCAATAATTCAAGCCCTTGATTTAGCTGACCGGATTCAGTTAGAAAAAATCCCGGCCGGAATCGTCCTGAAAACCAATTCCCCGAAAGTTCCCCGTAACGCAAGAAATTTAGCTTTCAAAGCCGCTAAAATATTTTTAGCCGGAACGAAAGTTAAATCCGGAGTAAAAATTACAATCAAAAAAAAGATTCCCATAGAAGCCGGGTTAGGAGGAGGTTCATCCAATGCCGCTTTTGTATTGAAAGGGTTAAATAAACTTTTCGGCACAAAAATTCCCGCCAAAAAATTAGCCAAATGGAGTGAAAAAATCGGCTCGGACGTTCCCTTTTTCTTCAGTTCCGGGACAGCTTTTGTCAGGGGGAGGGGGGATAAAGTCAGGTCAGTGGCGTTCCCTCTGGATTACTGGGTTGTCCTGGTCAAACCCCCTTTTTCGGTTTCCAGCAGGTGGGCTTACTCAAATTTCAAATTTGACTTGACAAAGACACACCCTGTCCTTAATTTAAAATCTCAAAGAAACCCGAACAATTTTGGGGAGATGCTGAATCTCTGTAAAAATGATTTGGAGACCACGGTTTCTAAAAAGTTTCCAATTATAAAACAAATCAAAAGCCAAATGTTAAAACAGGTGGCTATGTTTTCAGCTATGTCTGGCAGCGGCCCCACTGTTTTCGGTATTTTTAAAGATAAACTTCAAGCCTGGGAGGTGATGAAAAAATTCAAAAGCAGGCAGTACGCGGTGTTTATCGCCAGGCCCATAAACTGGTGAACCCTCTGGGAGGGAGGGTAAAGAAAAAGCCAAACAAAGGGGAGGTTGACAAGGATGCAAGTCACAGAAGTCCGCATCACGCTTAGGGATGAGCCGAAGTTGAAGGCCTTCGCCAATATTACTTTCGACGATTCCTTTGTGATTCGCGGACTGAAAATCATCAACGGACAGAAGGGATTTTTCGTCTCCATGCCCAGCCGGAAAAGGACCGACGGGAGTTTTCAGGATATTGTCCATCCGGTTTCGGTGGATTTGCGTAAGCATATTGAGGATAAGGTGCTGGAGGCATTCGATAAAAAGATAAAGGAGAATAATTAGGACCCGGTTGGCTAATTAGTTTGGTTGTGCATAATTGGGTGTATTGGGGCGTAGCCAAGTTGGTAAGGCACAAGACTTTGGATCTTGCATACCCAGGTTCGAATCCTGGCGCCCCAGTTTATCTCGAGCAAGCGTAGCGCGTCGAGAGAGTTATTCTTTATAAGAATTTACAAAATGGATAAAACCAATCCTTGGTTTGTTTATATGGTTAAATGTAGCGATGGCACTATCTACACGGGCATCTCTAATGATGTGGAGGATAGAGTTAAGGAACATAATTCTGGTCAAGGAGGAGAATATACTTCTACCAGACGACCTGTGAAATTGATTTTTCAGGAGGAGTATCCTGACAAATTTTCTGCCAGAAAAAGAGAGGAACAAATTAAAAATTGGGGTAGAGTGAAAAAGGAGACATTATCTAAGATAACGTTCTCGAGGCAATGATGAAGGTTTCCCTCGACCCGCCTTCGGCGGGCTCGGGACAAGCGAATCCTGGCGCCCCAGAGTAAATCAGGGATTAGGGAATAAGGATTAGGGATTAAAAGATTGGGTAGCCGCAGGCTTCAGCCTGCGTCCCTGTAGCGGTGCGATTCATCGCACTTTTAGGTTTATGAATAGTAAAAAATCTGCCTGGTTTGTCTATATGGTGCGCTGCAACGACGGCTCTATTTATACCGGTATTTCCAATGATGTTGGGGACAGGATTAAAGCGCATAATTCCGGTGAGGGGGCGAAATATACAGCCAGTAGAAGTCCGGTCCGGCTGATTTTTCAGGAGAAGCATAGAGACAGGGTTTCGGCAATGAAAAGAGAGATTCAGATTAAGAGGTGGAGTAAGGGGAGGAAAGAGGCGCTGTTAAAATCAGGGATTAGGGACTAAGGATTAGGGATAAAAAAATTGTTTTTTTATTCCACAATTTGCCAGTATTAACTCTACTCTTATTCGTAATTAGCTAAAAGGAGGGGAGATGAATAAGACCTTAAAAGTAATTATCTTCTCGGTTGTAGAGACATCCGGCCTGGCTATATGGCTGGCATTGCTTCTGGGGACGCTGGATTTTTTCCTGGCGTCCAGATTAGTGGCTTTTGTAGTTTTGTTCGGGTTTCTGGTATTTGAGCATCTGTTTTCTTATAACACCGCTCACGGAAGGGGATTGTTTAATCTGTCCGGGGTCTCGATAATAAAACTTTTGGGAATCTCCGTGAGTGAAGCGATTGTCTGGGTGGTGTGGCTGCAGATTTTTAACGCGGCCGGGGTGGTGGTGGCGGCTATCTTCTTATCTCTGATTTTTATCCCCCAGCATAAGATTGAGTTGAATGTTATTGAGGGGAGACCGGTTTTTCAGGGT
>JBIOYE010000021.1:0-2522 GCA_044870015.1 Candidatus Zixiibacteriota bacterium | reverse complement strand
CCTCCTAGATTATTTTTGCTTATATTTTGGTCCTGGATGATAATTTGAAGAGCTAACCATTAAATCAAAGAGGCCCATTATGTCCAAGAATGATTTTTTAAAATTACAACCCGACCACCGCACGGTTTTGGTCAAAGATATGACTGTTTTTAACAGTTTGCGAGATTTTCTTTTGAACTCCGGCTATGTCAAAGTTTATGAAACTCCCCGGGTGGGTGAAGAAAAAACCGCTATGGCCACTTTTGCCTGCAGAAATTTGATTAGCGGGGATTGTCTGGCAGTAGTTTACGGTATCAGCGCTTCGGACGAATTAGCCCATCCCCAGGCACCTTTCGTTTACGGTGGGAACGATAAAAAGCCGGAAGAGCTTTTGACCTATGTCCAGCACTTGGCTCTGCGGACATCCGATATTTTTAAACTGAAGGAGCATCTGGAGAAGCAGGGGGCCCAATTTCTGACTCCTGTTTTTCAGGAAAAAGATTCTTTCGGACCTTTACTGCAATGTTTTACCCGAGAGCTGTTTGACGACGAGTGGTTCTTTATTGAACTGGTTCAGAGGGATTATAATCCGGGAGATATCAAAAAGAAAGCTGGGGAACAGTTCTCTAATAAAACTGTGCAATCCTTGTATTCCATGAAGCAGGAAGAGTTCCGGGAATGGCAGAACACCAAAAGAAAACCCAAAATGTTTGAAGGGAAACCGGAAGAGATAAAGAAGAAAGTGCGGGATTTTTTGGGGAATATGGAACCCAAAGATTTTCCCAAAACCGTTCCCTGCCTGAAGAAAATTTTTGATTAGGTGAATTCATGCAAAATTTTTCTTTTTTGAGGCCTTTCCCTCACCGCCGCAGAGTTTTGAAAGGTTGGGAGGAGAAAATCTCTTACCACAATTACCGAGATATCCCCAAAGAGTTGTACTGGGACTTTATCGGGGAATCCGGTTTTATCGGTCATCAGACTTTTTTGTACAAACTTTTCCGGCCGACAGTCAGGGAACAGTATAAAGAGATGGTAAAAACTTTTTCGCAAACTGCGGTTGAAATCACCCAACCCCGGGCTTTTTCCTTATCTAAAATCAAAGGGGCTGAAAGAAATAATCTGCCGGTCCGGCTTTTGGAAAATGACGAAGTGGCGGTTTCCCCCTATTTCCCCAGCGGGAATGAGAATCTGGTCTTTTTCAATGCCGAAGCCAATGAGATTTTCTACATTCAGGAAGGGGAAGGGGAGTTTCAGACCGAGTTCGGGGTTTTGAAATACGAACCTTTTGATTTTGTCTTGATGCCGAAAGGCACATTCTATTCAATTCAGCCCAAGTCCAAATCTCAGACCATGCTGATTATTGAAATGCCCAAGCAGTATTACCTGCCTAATTACGGGCTTTTGAGCCAGGATTATCCGATTGCCGCATCGCAGATTGAAGGAGAAAATATTCCCAGCTTGGCTTCAGAGGTTAATAATCCTAAAAAAGGTAAAGTGAAAGTTGTGAAAAAAGTGGGGGGAAATTATAAAGAGGAAATTTACTCCAACTCACCTTTAGCTTGTGCGGGCTGGCAGGGAACTTTATATCCTTTTAAAATCAACGCTATAGATATAAACGTGGTGGAAAGCCATACTTTTCATCTTCCGCCTTCGGCTTATGTCACTTTTTTGAATGAAAATGGCTCGGTCAATATTATAACTTTTTTGCCCAGATTTGTGCATACTCCACCCTATAATCACCGCAACACCTCTTACAATGAATTTATGTTTTACAGCGAAGGGACTTTTATTAGCCGTTCCGGCATCGGGGTGGGAGATATTACGCTGCATCCGATTGGTGGGCATCATGGTCCCCAGCCCAAAAAGGAGTTTTTCGAAGTTAAATCTATCGAGGAATACAAAAAGCATTTTGTGGATGAAATCGCGGTAATGATTGAAAGCCAGCCCAATTTCCGGCTCACTCCTTTGGCTAAGAAAATTGAAATAGAGGAATACGCTCTAAGCTGGCACAAAGAGTCCATCGAGGTCTCCTAAGCCGCCCTTTGAGAACTTCTGTTTATCTTTGAATTTGTACAAATCAAATTTAATAAATATAATCCAAATGGAGAAGCTCGACCAAGCGCTAAAATTAATTTCTTCAACTTTCAAAAAAGAATGGTTAGAGAAAATTTTAGAAAGGGCTAACCCCTTTAGAGCCGACGGGCATTATCTTTATCCGGCTGATGAAAGGGGGAATCACTTACAGGGCTTTTTTCTTTTAGACCCGATAGCCAAGCATCCTGATTTGGTGGAGCTGATAAGCGAGGATATCCTTAAATGGATTAAGAGTAGAGCTATCGATTTTGATTTAATTTTTTCTCCGGCCCAGCCCGGGGTAAAAAAATTTACCGATTATATTGCCTCAAAATTAGGCAAAAAGAAAGCTTATCTAGAGTATTTGCCCTCCGGCAGATTCGGAGATAAATTGGTGGAAGGTGAAATTAAACCCAATGACAAAGTGTTAGTTTTCAACGCTGTGGCTGTTCAGGGAGGGTGTATCGGCA
>JBIOYE010000020.1:0-22249 GCA_044870015.1 Candidatus Zixiibacteriota bacterium | reverse complement strand
CTGAAGTTTTTTCTCAAATTCCCTTTGGAAAGTTTTTATTCAATTCTGTTTCTGTTGCAGTTTTAGTGACTTTAGGGAATTTATTTTTCTGCTCTTTAGTCGGTTATGCTTTTGCCCGAAAAAGATTCCCCTTCAAAAAAAGTCTATTTATTTCAGTTGTTTTAGTCCTGATGATTCCGGTGCATATTTTAATCATACCCCTTTTTATTTTGATAAAATTTCTGGGCTGGTATGATAGCTATTTTGCTTTAATTGTTCCATGGCTGGTATCCCCTCTGGGGATATTTTTGATGCGGCAGTATATCGAAGTTCTGCCCAAGGATTTAGAAGAAGCGGCCCGAATTGACGGAGCCGGGGAATTCAAAATTCTGCTCAGAGTGGTTCTGCCGTTATGCAAACCGGCTTTAGCCGTGGTGGCGATTCAGGTATTTCTGGCTAACTGGAACTCGTTCTTATTCCCTTTTATCCTGACCAGCTCCGAAAATATGAGAACGGTTCCCGTGGCTCTGGCTTTATTTCAGGGATATCAGACCATTGACTGGCCCCATTTATTTGCCGCTTCCGGGTTAGCAACTTTGCCGGTTTTAATTTTATTTTTATTTTTCCAGCGACAAATCGTAGCGGGCTTAACCACCGGTGCTTTAAAACAGTAGAAAATTTATTTGGCAGTTTGGAGAAATTCAACCAAACCCAGATAAATTGCCCGAGCCACTTTGTTCTGGAAAATCTCTGTCCGCAGTAACATTTCCTGTTCCGGGACGATAATAAAAGCGCATTCCACCAAAACCGACAGATATTGGGGAGGCCGCAGCACCGCAAAATTGGCTTGATACAACCCCTGGTCCGGCAAGCCCAAATTAGTCAGTAAATGTTTGTGAATTTTTTCTGCCAGAAGTTCGGACTGGGGATAATAATAATAAATGCTGGTTCCGTTATACTCCATCGGATTTATACCGTCCGGATGGGAATTGTTATGAATCGATATAAAAATCTCTGCTTTGGCTTCCTGGGCAATTTTGGGCCGTTGATACAAAGGCACATGTTCCATCCCGCTGCGGGTCATCGTTACCTTAGCACCATGGTTTTCCAAAAGGGTTTTGACCTTTTTGGCAATCTGCAGATTGACCTCTTTTTCCAAAAGGCCGGTGGGACCGACGGCTCCGTCATCTGCCGAATGCCCGGCATCCACACAGATTTTCAAACCGGTGAGATTTTCACCCCATCTGGGGGCCCGGTTTATCTCAAAGACCAATTTGGTCTTTTCATAGTAAACATCGTATCCCCACTGCTGTTTTAATCTTAACAGAACTTTAAGCTGAAAAACTCTTTTCTCCGGCTGCATCCACTGGATGTTCTCGATGAATTTACGCTTAGTATCATAACGAATAAAATTCACGTTCGAAGTGGCATAGTAGATGGTCAAAGTAAGAGCCGGAGGATTGGTGCTCTGCTCCACTTTGAAAGGGAGTTTTTCAGACAGATTGAAAATCAGCTTGGTTTTGTCCGGGCTGGATTCATTTTTGATGAAACTGATGCTGCTTTTTGGAAAAGGGGTTCCGGCGGGCAGGTATTTAATCTTTTCCTCGGCTACCCAGGCCACCTCGGTTTCGGAAAGTTTCAGGCGAACCCAAGTTCCGATTTTAGCCGTGGCTACGGCTTTAACGCCCTGCGGCTGAAACAGGAGAGAATATCCCATATTGGGACCGGTGCGGGCAATCTGGCTGGTGTCGGTCAGCTCTACGATTTGAGGTACGTCCCACTGGGTGATGGTGAGTTTTCCGGCGGCTGAATCGTAAACGCACATGGAAAAATTCACCGTATCCGGACAATCTTTTTTTATCATTTTATTAACGGCTAAAAATTTCCCTAGAGAATCTTTCTCCACCGCTACCGATTTGACCAGCATAAAATAGATTTTGGATGAGTCGACTCTGTCCGTGGCTTTGACCAGATAGCTTCCGGAGTAAATTCCTTCCGATAAAAGCGAATCCGCCAACTGCCCGGACCCGAACACAAAATTCCCCGGCAAACTTTCGGTCTTGACCCCGATCTCTGCCATCGGCAGCCAGTCGGTCATATTTTCGATTTTGAAAAAAGCTCTGTGGTGAGGTGTTCCCCGGAATTTTACCTGAATTAAATCACCTGCAGTTAGAATCATGTTCACATCCGGCAATTTTCCTTCCGGCTCGATTCTGAAACTATCGGGAGGGGTGGGAACGACCGGCAGAGGAACCTTGACTGCCAGAGTTCTTATTGTGGTTCCTCCCTTATTGGTCGCTATCAGCTCAAATATAAAATCTCCCGGTGTGAGTGGAATGAACCCCAAAAAAGCCCCGTTGCGATAGACTCTGACCGGAAGTCCGTTGATCTTTAACTCAGACCCGCGGGTCACATTCCCGATTATAAAAGTTGACTCGACGGCAGCGACTTGCTGGGTATCCTTGGGATAAATTACATTGATTACCGGAGGGTTGGAGCCCTGGAGCGTTACAGCAGTTTTCAGGGTTTCGGAGCTGGGAGCATCCTGAGCAAATACTTTGAAATTCAAAAATATTAAAATAACAAATGCTTTTGAAATAATTTTCATAAAATTGCTTATCCTCTTTTTTTAACCCCTAAGCCCGCTTCTTCCGGCAGAACCAATTTACCATTCACTAATTTCACACCCTCAAAAGGGTCGTTGGAAATCAAAAGATTCCCGTCTAAATCTAAATAATCTGCCAGAGAAGCCAGATGCGCCATAGCCGTGATTCCAAGAGATGATTCTATCATACACCCTAACATAATTTTTAATTTCAGCGATTTGGCCAAGTCAATCATCTTTAAAGCTTCGGTCAACCCGCCGCATTTCATTAATTTAATATTTATCCCGTCACATAATCCTACGAATTGAGCTATATCTTGGGAAGTGCAAACCGGCTCATCCAGAATTATGGGCAAAAAGGTATTCTGGCGGACTAATTTTAAACCATCGATGTCATCTGTTTTTAAGGGCTGCTCTACCAGTTCAACCCCTAGCTCTTCTAACCGATTGATTTTTTTTATGGCTTCTTCGGCTGACCAGCCGCCGTTGGCATCCACTCTGATTCTCTTATCTGTCACTTCCCGGATTACCTTTATTATTTCTACATCACCGGGGAAGCCGACTTTTACTTTGTAGACCTTAAACCCTCGGGCGTTGCGGATCTTTTTCTGCATTTTATCCAGGCTGTCGATGCCGATGGTATAGGATAGGGGTGCTTTGATTTTGCCCGAAAGCTCTAAGTATTGGTAGACCGGCAGATTTTCCCTTTTGCCAATCAGGTCATATAAAGCAGTATCTATGGCCGCCTTGGCGGAATAGTTTTGATTGGCAATATTTTCCATCTTAGCCGAAATCTTTTCGATGTCGAGAGATTCTTTTTCTATTACCGGTTCGGCTTTTTCAAAAAATGAAATTATGGTTTCAAAGCTTTCATTGTAATAGCCGGTGGGAGATGCTTCTCCTATCCCATCATCAATATGAGCTACCACTATTTTTTTGCAATCCACCTCACCTCGGGCAATTCGGAAAGTGTCTTTTAGCTTAAGCTCTAAAACTTCCCAGCTGAATTTCATTTTACCCCTGCCTCATCGATGGAAAATATTTTTTTGTAGGTATCGATAGTAACTTTAACTCCTAGCGGAACTGTAATCTTATCTTTCCCATGTCCGCAGGAAACCGGATAGATGACCGGATAGTGTCTGCCTTTAAAATAATCCTCAAACACTTGTTGTGAACTGGAATTATCTTTTTGGCGCGGCCTGAAATTAAAAAATTCTCCTATGACTACACCTTTAACCTTGTCTAAGACCCCGGCCAGCTGTAATTGAGCCAAAAGACTGTCAATTTGATATGGCCCAGAATTAATATCCTCCAAAAATAAGATTTTGTCTTTAAAGTCTGGTTGAAATTGTGTACCCGTTAAGCGGCAAACCAGAGTCAAATTTCCACCCAGGATTCTTCCTGAAGCTTTACCCGGTGTTATATCTTTCCAATTTCCAATCCTCTTGGAATTTTGAATTTTACCAATCGGTTTGGCTTGTGAGACAGCTTTAAGAAAATAATTTTTATTATACCCGCTCAATCTTGAAAAATCGCCGGCCACCATCGGCCCGTGAAATGTAACTAGCTTACATTTTTTATTTATCGCCAGATGAAGAGCTGTAATATCGCTGAACCCAACCAAAATTTTAGGATTCTCCCTGATTAATTTGTAGTTCAGCAAATCTAATATCCTCAAAGTCCCGTATCCGCCTCTGGCACATAGAATCGCATCAACTTTTTTGTTGCTAAACATTCTGTTTAGGGCCTGGGCTCTGATTTTGTCCTCGCCAGCCAAATATCCCCTTTTGGCTAAAACATTTTTGTCTAAAACAACTTTATACCCCAATTTTTTCAGCTTCAGAACTCCTCTTTTTAACTTTTTTGAATTTACCGGACTGGCCGGGGATGGAATCCCAATGGTATCTCCGATTTTTAATCTGGCAGGTTTGATCATTTTTTGTAAACCCTGGGCAACCTTTTACTCATTCGGGTGATGATATCATACGCCATGGTCCCGGCCCATTCCCCTACCTCCCAGACCGAAATCTCCGAACCATTCTGCCTGCCGATGAAAACCACTTCATCCCCAACCTTGGCATTTGGCACTTCGGTCACATCCAGCATCAGCGTATCCATACAGATTCTGCCTGTTACCGGAACTAATTTTCCACGAACCAGAGCTTTTCCCTTATTGGACAGAAGGAAATTATACCCGTCGCAATACCCCATAGGAATTGTGGCTATCACCGATTCACGCTGGGTGTGGAAGGTTCTGAAATAGCTTATGGGAGTACCGGGGGGAACTTTCTTCAAAAATGATATTTTGGCTTTCAGAGCCGCGACCGGCTTAACCGGAATGGTAGGTTCGTTTTCAAGTGAAGGATAAATGCCATACAGCAAAATCCCCACCCGGGCTTGATTGAAATGACTTTCCGGAATTTCCAAGGTGGCCGAGCTGTTGGCCAAAGATTTTATGGGAATGTCAATTCGGGCTTGATTTAAAAGTTGCAGGGTTTTTCTGAACTGGGACAACTCTTCCAAACTGTAAGTTTTATCTTTCATAAAGGCGCTGGAAAAATGGGACATAATTCCTTTGATCTTGAGATTGGGTAATTTGGAAATCCTTCTGGCAAATTCAACAGTATCTTCCGGAGTAAAGCCGTATCTCCCCATCCCGGTGTCCACTTTCAAGAATACATTGACATTTTTTTTATTTTTCCTGGCTATGCTGGACAAATTCTGGGCAAACTTTAGCTCGCATACTACCTGGTCCAGATTATATTTAACCACTAACTCATCCCGGCCCACTGCTTCCGGATAAATAATCAAAATCGGAGATTTTATTCCGGCTTTCCTTAGTTGGATGGCTTCTTCCGCAATTGCCACCCCCAAAGAAGCAGCCCCATTTTTCAGAAAAACTTTAGCACATTCGATAGCTCCGATACCGTAACCATCGGCCTTGACCACCGCCATGAGTTCCACATTTTTCCCTAATTTCTGTTTTATATTTCTGCAGTTGTAAGCCAGAGCTTTCAAATCCACTTCCAGCCAGGCCGGTCGTGAAAATTTATTTACTTTCATCTTTTTATAAATTATAAATTATTTACCGTCATAATCTAAAAGCAATTGGCAAATTTTATCTTGCAGGTCCCAGATTTTGGTCTTGTCCGAAGTGTAATTATTGACCATGAAGGAGAAAGCGTAAAGTTTATTATTTTTATCTTTGATATACCCGGAAAAGCAGATGGCGTTGGTGATAAATCCGGTCTTCACTCTCATTTTATCGGTCAAATCCAGACCGTTCATTCTCTTTTCCAGTCCCTTGTCTATTCCCGGAATTGCCATGGATTCGTAAAAATTGTTAAACCGGGGGCTTTGGTACATATATTCTAAAAGTTTTACCAGGCAGCTGGGAGTGAGTAAATTCATGTAGGATAAACCGGAGCCGTCATAAATTTTATATTGATTTTCCGGAATCTCTATCTCCTTTAAAAAATCAAACAGAACCGAAACTCCACCCACAAAGCTGCCCTGGTCTTTAATCTCTTTGCCCAAAGTTTTCAAAACACAGTCCGCAAAAAAATTCTGGCTGCGCTTGTTGATGACTTTGACTATTTCAGTCAGAGGAGGAGAATAATATCTGAAAACCAGATTTTGGGCAGAGTTTCTGCTTTTTTGATATTTTTTATTTTTGTGAATCTTTAATTTTATTTTACCCAGAATTTCCTTGAAAACAAAAACGGTGTATGAAGCCGGATCATGCACACTGACATAGTCCGGAAGAATAGCTGTATCATCTAGCGGAATATTGCCAAAAAAAGTCACGTTGTTGCTGAAAGATGGACGATAGTAATCGATGGTTTTTTCAGTGCCGGGAGGGGAGGTCAATGAGTTATTGTAAATCTTGATGTATTTGGTCTGGGGGTTAATTACAAGCTGTACCGGCGCCCCCACGGTTTTGGCCGCTTTAAAATACAAATCCACACAGTTATCATTAAAAGACAGCGCTGATATTTCAGCCGCATACCAGTAGGATAAGTCGTCCCAGGACCAGCCCGGTCCCCACCTGACGGTGTCGAAATAAGATTCATCTGCATAAATATCTCCTTCTATTTCTTCAATTCTGTGCCTTTTCAACGAATCGGCCCATTCCTCCAAAACCTTGGTGACCTGTTTATCCTTGAACCTGCCTGAAATAGTGGGGTCTCCGAAACCTTTCAGAATCAAATTTCCCTTTAGAGTTCCATTTTCGATGCCGCCGCTGGAGAAAATTTCGGTTTTGAACTGGAAATCCGGACCTAATTTGGACAGGGCACAGGCCGAAGTCACCAGCTTCATATTGGAAGCCGGCACATATAGCTTAGAGCTATTATTTTCATACAGCATATTTTTATCATCCAAGGCATAAATGGCAATCCCGGCTTTGATGTTAGAGTAATCCGGCAGAGCCAAAAGAGAATCAATTTTAGAGGAAACTTTTTGCCTGAATTCAGTTTCTTCTGCTGAAATAGAGCAGAAGGACAACAGTAAAACCAAAAGCAATGTGATAAAAATTTTATTCAAGCGCATATTAGATTTTAAAATAAAAAAAAGCCCCTTTTTGTCAAGGAGCTTGAAATTCGGTTTCATCGGTTTTGGTTATTTGGATATCTTCTCCACTGCTTTTCGGATTCTGCTTAACCCTTCTTTAATATTTTCTAAGGAATTGGCGTAGGAGATGCGCACGAAACCCTCTCCATATCTGCCAAAAGAGGTCCCGGAAAGAACCGCCACGCCTGCTTCATCCAGAAGATAGTCTGCGAATTCTTTGGATTTCCAGCCGGTTTTTTTGATATTGGGAAAGACATAGAATGCCCCCAGAGGAATCTGGCAGGAAATTTTGGGTATGGAATTTAATTCTGCCACAATCACATCTCTTCTGCGTTTGAATTCTGCCACCATTTTTTTCACCTCGTCCTGCGGACCGGTCAGGGCTTCCAGGGCGGCTCGCTGGCAAAAAGAGGCCGTACAGGAATTGGAATTGATCATCAGCTGAGCCATGGCGGAAGCCAATTCTTCCGGCATCACACCATATCCCAGTCTCCAGCCGGTCATGGCAAAAGCTTTGGAAAAACCATCCAGAATTATGGTTTTTTCCTGCATCGCCGGGAAACTGGCCGGGCTATCAGCCATGCCTTCATAGAGAACCCTGCCGTAGATTTCATCTGATAACACAAGCAGTTGCTTGTGTTTCAGAACAATTTCTGAAATCTGTTTCAAATCTTCCTTACTCAAAACCGAGCCGGTCGGATTATGAGGAGAATTGAGAAATAACAATTTGGTTTTTTTGTTGATTAATTTTTTGAGTTCACCCACATCCATTCTAAACTGATTTTCTTCCCTTAATTTTATAGGAACCGATTTAGCCCCTACAAAATCGACGATGGATTTATAAATCGGAAAACCCGGGTCCGGATAGATGACCTCATCTCCTTTGTCAATCAGGGCCAAGACCGCAAAGAACATAATCGGCTTGGCGCCCGGAGTGACCACCACATTAGAAGCCGTGACCTTTATGTTTCTGGTTTTGGAAACGTGCCGGGCAATTTCTTCTCGTAATTCCGGCAGACCGGCCGCCGGACCATAATGGGTGTACCCTTCGTGCAATGCTTTACAGGCAGCGGTGATGATATTCTGAGGAGTGTCAAAATCCGGCTCACCGATTTCCAGATGAATGACCTTTTTCCCGGCCGCTTCCAATTTGCGAGCCCGGTCTAAGACTTCAAAGGCGGTCTCCGTCCCCATGCGGGACATTCTGGGAGCCAGTTTCATAATGGGATGAGTCATTTTGAGGTGAGATTTTGTTCTACCTATGAATCATACATTTGTAGGAAGATACTTATTTACTTTTAAATCTTCATCTTCAGATTTCAGCATCCCGTCTTTTTACGCTTCAAAACTTTCAAAGCTTTTTCCACGATATTGACATCTTTGATACCGAAAACTTTCATCAGCTCATCCGGTTTTCCGGACATGCCGAAGCGGTCCATTACAGCCACATACTCGATTGGGACCGGCTGATTTTCAGCTATCACCTGGGCTACCGCGCTTCCCAGGCCACCATAAATTTGATGCTCTTCAGCAGTAACAATTGCTCCGGTTTCTTGAGCGGACTTGACAATCGCTTCTTTATCAATCGGTTTTAAGGTGTGCATGTTCAAAACCCGGGCTGAAATCCCTTGTGATGCTAACGTATCCGCAGCCGAGAGAGCTTCTGCTACCATCGTCCCGCAGGCAATAATGGTCAAATCTTTTCCGTCCCGGTGCATATCTGCTTTCCCGAACACAAAGGGACGAGCTTCATCGGTAATTAACGGCACATCTTCTCTTCCGAATCTGATATAAAAAGGTCCCCAGATTTCAGCCGCTTTTAAAGTGGCTTTTTTGGCTTCCCAATAGTCACAGGGGACAATCAGCTTCATATTGGGTAAAGAGCGCATGATGGCGAACTCTTCCATGGCCTGATGAGTGGCTCCGTCCGGACCCACTGAAATTCCGCCGTGGGCACCGCCGATCTTGACATTCAGATTGGAATAACAGATGGTAATTCTGACGTGGTCCAGATTGCGGCAGGCCGCAAAGGCACCATAGGTGGAGAAAAAAGAAATTTTTCCGGTTAAGGATAAACCAGCCGCCACGTTGGTCATATTTTGCTCCGCCACCCCCATATTGAAAAATCTTTCCGGGAATTTTTTGGCAAAAAAATGAACCATGGTGGATTCCGCCAGATCCCCCACCAAAACCACCACATTGGGATTTTTCTCCCCCAACTCTTCTAAAGCCCTGCCGAATCCCTCACGGGTTTTTTTCTTCTCTTTGAATTCCATTTTAGTGATTTAACAAATGTTGATACCACTCTTCATAAGTCGTGCCTAGCTCTATCAGAGCCTTCTCGGCTTCCTCTTTTTTGGGCGGCTTCCCGTGCCAGCGGTAATCATCTTCCATAAAGGAAACCCCTTTACCCATATAGGTGCGACAGAGAATTACGGTTGGCTTTCCCTTGATCGTTTTAGCTTCAGCCAGAGCATCTAAAATCTGCTTATAATTATGCCCGTCAATATCGATAGCATGCCAGCCGAAAGCTTTATATTTATCATACAACGGCTCAATTCCCATAATATTTTCCACTTTTCCGTCAATCTGGGCGTTGTTGAAATCAATCAGGCCGCACAGATTATCCACTTTGAAATGAGCCGCGGACATGGCCGCTTCCCAGATGGAACCTTCCTGCTGTTCCCCGTCACTCATCAGACAGTAAACCCGGCGCGGATGTTTATCTATGCGGGAGCCCAAAGCTGCACCCACGGCAATAGACAACCCCTGACCTAAAGAGCCACCGGAGACCTCGACTCCCGGCGTATCCTGACAGGAAGGATGTCCCTGCAGATGTCCGTCCAATTTTCTGAATTTTAGCAAATCCCTTTTGGGAAAAAAACCGGCTTCGGCTAAAAGGGAATAATGAACCGGTGTAACATGTCCGAATGAAAAAAACCACATATCCCGGTCCGGCCATCTGGGATTTTTGGGGTCATAGACCATTTCGTTAAAAAATAAGGCGGTGGCAAAATCAGCCGCTGAAAGCGGTCCTCCGGTATGCCCGGAACCGGCATCCGGTAACATGGTGATGATATCCCGGCGCACTCGCAGGGCAGCTTCTTTGAGCTGGTCGATATCATATCCGAACGGGTTTTTACGCACTTCTTTTTCCTGTGAAATTTCCAGCATATTTTAAATATATAGATTGCTGATTAATTGTCAAACTAATTTAATTACGCAGATTTTACCCTTTTCCACACAGCCAGAGTCCTGTTTTTCAGCTCTTTTAAGCTGCCATGGTTGGAAATCACGAAGTCGGCATATTTTTTTCTCTGCTTATCAGTCAGCTGCCTTCTGATTCTATCTGAGGCCTCTTTCTCCGAATAACCCAATTTTTTCAGCCGTTGCAATCTTTTTTGTGAAGAGGAAGTGACCAAAATTAACTTGTCCAATTTTTTATAAAGCTTCCATTCGACTATTAGAGCTGCATCCACCACGAGAATTTTTCCTGATTTTCGTGCTCTTCTAAATTTCGTGATTTCCTGTTCCAGCTCTTTCAGCAAATACGGATGAACGATTCGATTCAATTTTTCTTTATTTTTTTCATTGGCAAAAGCAACCATCCCTAACTTTCTACGATTCAGTTTACCATTAGAGTTTAAAATCACCCTCCCAAAAATTTTAATCAATTTTTTCAATACGGCTGGATTTTTCTCCACCACCTCCTTGCCGATTTCATCTCCAGAAATAATTACAGCACCTTTTTTCTGAAAAACTTTAGCCACTTCAGTTTTCCCGGATGCAATACCACCGGTTATTCCGATTATCATTTTTTTTAATTTTCACGCGTAGTAGGAGCGGAGTTTATCTCCGCCCAAGAAAATACGGGTGAAGACAAGCTTCACTCCTACGCGATTATTTTCTTTATTGCTAATACTCCAAATTCAGCCAATTCTCCCCCACCCCGATTTCCACTTTAATAGGCACTTTCAATTTCAAGGAATTCTCCATCTTATCTTTAACCATCTTTTTCAGCCAATCCAATTCCGATTTGTGGGCTTCAAACACCAGCTCATCATGCACCTGCAGAATCATTTTGGACCGATAGTTTTTTTGACGCATCTCTTCAAATATTTTAACCATCACTATCTTAATCAAATCTGCCGCCGTCCCCTGAATCGGAGTATTTAAAGCAACCCTCTCCGCAAATTCCCGGACCTGCCGATTTTCTGAATTTATTTCCGGAATATATCTTCTTCTCCCCAACATGGTGGTCACATAACCGTCTTTTTTGGCTTTCTCGATTATATAATCAATATATTCTGCCACCTTCGGATATCGCTTGAAATAAATCTTAATAAACATATCCGCTTCTTCTATAGTCATATCCGTCTGCTGCGATAGACCAAAAGCTGAAACACCGTAGATTACAGAAAAGTTAGCAATTTTGGCCTGCCTCCTTTGGTCCGGAGTAACATCGTCAGGTGAAACTCCGAAAACTTCAGAAGCAGTGCGGGTGTGAATATCTTCGTCTTTGAGAAAAGATTCTATCATGGTGGGGTCTTCTGAAAAATGAGCTAAAATTCTTAATTCAATCTGGGAATAATCCGCTGAAACCAGCACGAAATCTTTATTCCCCGGCACAAAGGCCTTTCTGATTTTCTGGCCAATCTCTGTTCGTATAGGAATATTTTGCAAATTCGGATCGGAAGAAGAAAGCCGCCCGGTAGCGGCTACGGTTTGATTAAAAGAAGTATGAATCCTACCGGTTTTTTTATTTATCAGCTCCGGTAGAGCATCCACATAAGTAGATTTCAATTTGGCTAACTGTCGGTATTCCAAAAGTGCTTTGGGCAAAGGATGAACTTTGGCCAACTCTTCCAAAACCTGAATATCGGTGGATTGATGGGTCTTTTTGGTGGTTTTACGCAGAGGCTTTAATTTCAAATCTTCGAATAGAACTTTGGCTAATTGTTGGGGAGAATTCAGATTGAATTCTTTGCCGGTCACCTCAAAAATCTCTTTGGTATATTTATCAATCTCTTTTTCTAAATATTTTGAGACATCTTTTAGAATTTTCAAATCAATATTCACTCCGGCTAATTCCATTTCAGCTAAAACATAAACCAGAGGGATTTCCACCTCATAAAAAAGTTTTTCCAATTCTAATTGTTTTAGCTGGGGATATAGAATTTCCTTTAGGCGATAAGTGAAGTCCGCATCTTCCGCGGAATAAATGGTGGCTTTATCTATGGGGACTTCGGCAAAGGATTTTTGTTTCTTGCCAGAGCCGATCAGATCTTCAATCGGAATCATCTTATGGTCTAAATATTTCAGAGCCAGACTATCCAGGTTGTGCTGGCGGATGGAAGGGTTTAATAGGTAAGAAGCAATCATCGGGTCAAAGGAAATTCCTTTAACTTCAATACCGGCTTGCTTGAAAACTAATATATCAAATTTGGCGTTCTGGGCGATTTTCTTAAATTTTTCATCTTCCAAAATCGGTTTTAATGCTGTCAGGACTTTTTTCAGATCCAGATTCTTCTTACTCTCCAAACCGGTATGCCCCACCGGCAGATAAAATGCCTCTCCTTTGGATTTAGAAATTGAGATTCCGACCAAATCTGTACTTACGGCGGATTTAGTAGAGGTCTCGGTATCAATGGCAAACTCCCCGGCTTTTTCAAGTTCGGAGATTAGCTTTTCTAATTCAGTCAAGGATTTAATGGTTTTGTATTTAACCGATTTTTCGATTTCTTTTTCAGAAACCTGCTCCAGAAGAGAAGTGAACTCCAATTCTTTGAAGATTTCTTTGACCCGGGGAGTGATATAATCTTTGATTTTAAATTTTTCCAAGTCCAGTTCGCCGGGAACATTGGTATCAATGGTAACCAGACGCTTGGAGAGCCGGGCCTGGTCGGCATTGAATTCTATATTCTCTTTTAGTTTTTTCTTTTCCACTTTTTGTAAATTATCCAACAGGTTTTCCAGACTCTCGAATTTCTTAACCAGCTCTAGAGCGGTCTTTTCGCCAATACCGGGGACACCGGGAACATTGTCAGAGGTATCCCCCATCAAAGCCAAAACATCTGTTACGTGTTGAGGAGGAACGCCGAATTTTTCTTTGACTTTTTCTACATCCAAAAGCTCCATCTCTTCCCCGGCTCGGCGAGGGTTTAGGACCAGAATATCCTCATCCACCAATTGCAAAAAATCCTTGTCCCCGGTTACTAAAACCGTTTGTAATCCTCTCTTTTTAGCTTTTTTGGCCAGAGTCCCCATCAGGTCATCCGCTTCGAACCCTTCCATTTCTAAGACCGGCAGCTGCATAGCTTCAATTACCTCATAAACCAAGGGGAGCTGCACCGACATATCTTCCGGCATCTTACTGCGGGTGGATTTATATTCTTTATAGAGTTCGTGCCTGAAGGTGGGAGCGGCGGTGTCAAAAATAACGGCCAAATAATCCGGTTTTTCATCTTTCAGAATCTTCAGAAGCGAGTTGGTAAAACCGAACACCGCGCTGGTGTTTACTCCTTTGGAGTTTATCAGGGGATTGCGGATGAAAGCAAAATAAGAACGGTAAGCCAAAGCCGAACCGTCAATCAGGAATAGGCGCTTCTTCTTGGTCATATAATTTATAATAGAAAAAACCGGCACAAAAACAAAATAATTTTGGAGGACTTAAAACTTATCTGCTACAGGAAACGATAAATTGCGGACAATTTTTAGCTTCTTCTAAAATTCAATCTTTTATTTATATAAGCTATGCCTTTGGATATATTTTAATACTTTTTCCGACACCAGATATTTTATGGATTTCCCTTGCTTTATTCTCATCCGGATGTCGCTGGAGGAGATATCAATTAGTTTCACGTCCAGTAATCTGCTATGCCTAAGCCACTTACTATCTGTATTCAAACCGGCACCTGGCCGACTGATAAAAACCACTTTGGACAACTTAAAAATCTCCCCCGGACTTTTCCAAGTATGGATATGGTTCAAGTTATCCGACCCTAAAATAAGAAAGAAGCGTGTGTCCGAGTATTTTTTCCTTAATTCCCTAAGAGTATCGACCGTGTAAGAATCCCCCTTCCTCTTCAATTCGAGGTCCAACACTTTGAAATTATGATTATCCTGGGTAGCCAAACGAATCATCTTCAGGCGGTGGATGGCTGGTGAGATTTTAACTTTTTTTTTATGGGGAGGCAGGGAAGCCGGGAGGAAAAAAATCCGGTCCAATTTTAATTTATCCTGAACTTCTTGAGCTGAGATTAAATGCCCCAGGTGGGGTGGGTCGAAGGTTCCACCGAAAAGTCCGATTTTCTTGGGCATGCTAAGATTTCTTGTTTTCCAGCTCGGAAATCTTCTCTTTGCACTTGGCCGCCATCCTGTCATTAGGGTAAAGCTCCACAAATCTCTTGTACACTTCCAGAGCTTCCGGAATCTTGTTTTGCAGGCGGTTGGCTTCGGCTATCTGATACAGGGCTTCTTTAGCCCAAACCGTATCAGGGTAATTTTCCAACACCTCTTTGAAGTACAAAAGAGCGGCCGGATAATCTTTGGTTCTAAAATATAGATAGCCGTTTTTGTAAGTTTTTTTGGCCAACTTGTTTCTCAACTCTAGGATTTTATTTTTAGCTTCTGGAACCAAGGGACTGTCCGGGTAGGTTTCTACGAATTCATTGAACTCATCCAGAGCCAAAAGGGTAAACTGCTGGTCCAGTTCGGCCGGAGCGGATTGTTTCATGTCACTCAGGGCTACCATAAAGGCGGCTTCGTCCAGCCAGGTGCTGTTAGGATAGTTGGTCACAATCTTTTTGAATTCACCGGCCGCCGCCGCATAGTCCTTCTGATTAAAATAGGAGTCAGCTAGATAATATATGGCGGTATCCACCACGGTCGCTCCCGGGTAGTTGAAAATCAGTTTTTGAAATTCTTCTACGGCCTGCCGGTATTTTTTCTGGTCGTAATGTTTTTTGGCTAAGGTATACTGTTCCTGTAAGGGCAGAACCGGCCGGACCGCCTTTCCTCCGCAGCCGGCCAAGAGTCCCAGAAAGATTGCAGCAAAAACCGAGTAGACTAACACATGCTTCAGGGGTTTTGCTTCAAACGGCAATTTTGGCATATTTTTCTTTCAGTTTTTTATAATGGTTAACCACCCGGGATAAAAATATCTTGGGAAGATTTCCCCCTTCTTTCATCCGCAACCTCAAGGCATTTTCCCCGAAATTGTAGGCAATGATGGCTTTTCTGACGTCCTGGAATTTCAGAATCAGCTCGAATAAATATAAAGAGCCCAGCTGGATATTGAAATCCGGGTCGAATAGGGACATTTTTCCACCCCAGGTTAATCCCTTCCTTTTGGCTACGTCATGTCCCACAAAGGGTCGGAGCTGCATCAAGCCCATGGCTCCCAGGTGGGATTGTTGGTTTCTTTTAAAGGAGCTTTCGGTCTGAATCAGGGCAATAATCAAGAGGGGGTCGTAGTTGTATTTTTCGCTTTCTCGGGTGATGACCCGGGTCAGCTCCCCGATTTCATCGGTGTTTAGACCCACCTGGAAATCCTCGATGATTTTGAAGATTTTTAACTTCTCTTCCAGCTCCTGGATTTTTTTTTCCTGCTGTTTGATGAGATTTTCCTGGTTGAATTTTTCCACCAAGAGATAGGCCAGAGCCCCGGTCTGAATCAAATAGATAAAAAGGAAAATCAGGGAGACCGGGTGGGAGAGCATAATCCCCACTTTTTTTTGAAATTTTATTCCTAACATAGCTGCACCTCTTTAGTTATCGGATTTGCTTTTAATCTCAATTTTTTTAACATTATTTTGGCGGATAAAATGGCGGGAAGTCTATTTAATATCGGTCAAATCTACCAATTCCACTCCCCGGGGCAATTGAAAGCTGAACTTATTATCGGAGATTTTGGCGTTGGGTGAGATCTGGTTGAATAACAAGCTGATGTGATTGTCGTTTATATCAAAATATTCGATTTTCCGGATTAGATAAGTTTTGCTCTCCACCCACAAAAAAAGCTTGGTTATAAACTCATTTTCTTTTTTGGGAATAAGCTCTAGAATCAAGCAGGGTAAATCCAGGATTTTCTCCTTTCCTTTAAGCGTGCTTTCATAACTACTATTAAAATCGGAGAAATATTGGTTAAAATCCAGAATGTTTTTTACCTTTTCTTTGCGGTTTTTGGTAACCTGTTTATTGTCTTTGGAATATATCCAGACTATTTTTCCGTCGGATATTATCTGCTCCCGGTCCGAATCTATTCTGAATTTATCCGAATTTTTCATCCAGATTTTCCCTTTCCCCTTTTCTGTGGCATCAAAATTTCCGGATTTGACCTCTTTGGTGAAAACCATGCTGACGCTTTTTAAGTTTCGGTATTTCGATTCCACGCTGTGAGTTATATCAGCCAGGGTTTGGGCTTGCAGGCCCATTATGGCAAAAGCCGGCATAAATAACAAAATGAAGAGTGCTCTTTGTTTTAATTTTTTAAATTTTATTGAAAAAGAAAGAATCATAGATTCGGATTTCTTTTGGAAACTTTGTTTTTTACCTCATCCATTTTATCCACCAGCACCTCTCTGGCTTTGGAGCCGTCGTAAGCCCCCACCACTCCAGCTTCTTCCAATTGGTCAATCAAACGGGCCGCTCTCTGATAGCCGATACCTAATTTTCTCTGTAATAATGATACGGAGCCCTGCTTATGCCTGATTACTACTTCGGCCGCCTGATGAAATAAATCATCATCTTCACTCTGCTCCCCGGCCATGGTTTCCGAAGTTTCCTCTTTATTCAGGGCTTCAATCGGAGCCGGCAGGTAGTTTTGGGATTTTAGAAATTCTACCACCCTCTGGGTTTCTTCACCGGAGATGAAGGCACCGTGAATTCTCTGGGGTTCCGGATGTCCGGTGGACAAAAATAACATATCTCCTGAACCTAGGAGTTTTTCAGCTCCGTTGGTATCTAAAATCGTTCGTGAGTCGATTTTAGAGGCGACCTGGAAAGCAACCCGGGAGGAAAAATTGGCTTTGATTAAACCGGTAATGACATCCACCGATGGTCTCTGAGTGGCTAAAATTAAATGGATACCGACCGCTCTGGCCATCTGGGCTAAACGGGTAATCAAGGCTTCGGTGCGGGTGGAGCCGGACATCATCAAGTCCGCTAATTCATCTACTATAATTATTACATAGGGTAAAAGCTCTTTTCTCTTCAAATTGAAATCTTCGATATTTCTTACTCCGGCCCGGGCTAATTTACGGTAACGGTTTTCCATTTCAAGCACGATGTCGTATAAAATCTTTTCCGCTATTTTGGAGCTGGTTACCACCGGTTTTTCCAGATGAGGTATTCCGTCATAAATGGAAAGCTCCAGCATCTTGGGGTCGATGAAGATAAATCTTATCTCCTCCGGGTGCAGACGGTAAAGGAGACTGGTGATGATTACATTCAGACAGACTGATTTTCCAGAGCCGGTCGAGCCGGCAATCAAAAGATGGGGCATTTTAGCCAAATCGGCAATGAAAGGTTCTCCGGAAATGGTTTTGCCCAGAGCCAGAGCCAGGCGCTGCTTGGTTTCTCTAAAATTATTGGAAGAAAGTATCTCTATCAAATAAACTCTTTGGGGATTACGGTTGGGAATTTCTACTCCGATGGCGGCTTTGCCCGGAATCGGAGCCACGATACGAATTCTTTTAGCTTGCAAAGCCATAGCTAGGTCGTCCGCCAGGGAAACCACCTGATTGACTTTGATTCCTGCCACCGGTTTGAATTCAAAGCGGGTTATGACCGGACCGGGATGTTTCTCAATCCGGTCTTCTTCTATGTCAATACCGAAGGTGGCTAAGGTTTCATTTAAAGCCCGGGCGGTCTGATTTAGTTCATCCTGGGAAACCGTGGGTTTAGAGGAGGGAGCATCATCCAGCAAATCCAGATTCGGAAAAGCAAATTCCCCTTCTTTACCCCGCACAAATTTTAGAGTTGACTTAAATCCCGCCTCGCCCCCGGCCTCCACATCGGTTTCAGGATAAACTGAATGGCTCGATTTTGTCCCATATGTGGGAGAGGTACTTACAGCATCTTCTCCTCTGTATATTTTTCTTAAAATCCGGCGTTTGACCGCATCTTTATCTTTTCTTTCTTCTCTCCAGGTCTGCCATTTCAAAGCTAATCTGTATTTGAGAGACTTCAGGTAACTCCACAAATCTGAAATTTTAACCGGGGAAGCCACAAATGCTACTAAAATCAGCAGAGTTATCCCCAGAGTATAAGCCCCGGTCAGGCCGAAAAGTTTAACGAATATTTTGCCAAATAAATATGCAACCCAGCCACCTAAGGTCAGCTGAGTGGGCTGAAAACCGGTTCCACGGGAAATTTCTGAGAGATTCAAAACCAACCCCAAAAGCGTCAGAAACAGGAACAGAAACAGAATATTGGCCAAAAATCGGCTGACCGAAAGCTTGAATAACAATTTGCTACCCCATAAAATTCCGTAGATGGGAAGCAGAACCGAGGCATATCCAAAAATTAAAAATAGAACAAAAGAGATGATGGCCCCGAAAATGCCGGCCTGGTTCTCCACGCTGGATTTGAGAGCTTTAAAAAAGCCGCTGGCCGAACCCAGCTGCTTTAAGATCTCCAGGTCATGCTCGGTATTGTAAGTTAAAAGGGAGACCAGAATTAAAAAGGAGACTGCAATCAGCAATACCCCCAGAATTTCGGTTTTATGTTTTTCGGGTAATCCAATCTTTATTTTCATTTTGGCTACGCCATAGTGTAACTATTCAAATCATGGTTAATTTAACATAATCTAAAAGATTTACGGCTTTAGTCAATATCTAAAAATTTCAAACGGGGTCTCCTCTATTTATTTAATCGACCGAGGACTGACATTTAGAAGAGGAATTTAGTAGGGGAATTGAAATTCCCGGCATAAAAAAAAGGCAGGTGACCCTGCCTTTTCAAATCTTCACCGTTTCGTTTAACTCTTTTTCACTGCGTCCTTCAAGGCTTTACCTGCTCTAAATCTGGGAACTTTGGAAGCTGCGATTCTGATGGTGGCACCGGTCTGGGGATTTCTTCCCATACGGGCTTTTCTGCGTCCCACGGTAAAAGTCCCAAACCCCACAAAACTGACCCTCTTACCTTTCTTCAAAGCTACGGTGACTCCCTCGAACAAGGCCTTCAAAGCTGTGTTGGCTTTGGTCTTGCTGATGTCGGCTTCCTTGGCAATCTTACCCACTAGCTCCTCTTTAGTCATTTACTCACCCCCTTAATGCTTAGGGTTTAAGGTTGATTTAAACGACTTCACTTTGGGCTAACTATAGCATAATGACAAGGGTTTGTCAAGTTTTTTTTCATTTTTTTTTACAAAATTTTTATGGTCAACAATAGTCGATACTCAAGGATAGTCAACAATAATAATATCCTTGAGTATTGTTGACTATAATGGTCTAATGTTGACCATTATTGACTAACGCAACGTTTGTTCCAGAAAACCGCCCAACCCGCCCGGGCCCTTTTCAAATTTGACATCCGGCAGGGCTTTGATATTTATTCTGAAATAAAATCCTTCCCTGAATCCGTCGGGAACCCAGACCAGACGGGCTTCCCAGCAGTGCAGGTCGCGGTAAATTTCAAAGGTCTGGTCCACAAATTTCTTCTGCTCTACATCATAGCGGCTGGAGTAGGTCAGAAACCAGTTTCTGGTAACCAGGAACTGGGTGTTAAATCCCAGCCAGTGAGTTTTGACGGTAGCAGTTGAGGTTCTAATTTCGCTGTAATTGTGGGAAACAGCCACTTTCCAGTTGTTTTTGGAAGAGCTGGTATATCCTTCAGTTGGCGGAGCTTCGGTTGCGGATGTCCCCTGAAAGTTTAAATTGCCGGAAATATTAAAGGTCGCCAGTCGGGGAGAAAAGCGTAAGAATTTATTGGTGAGGGGGTCATAAAAATCATGCACCGCGCTTAAAGCCAGATCTAAGTGCGGAATGGCCGCAGTTCTTAAGATGGTTGAGAGCGGAGAAAGTTTTCGCGTGGGGGTTTTAAAATCATAACCGGAGGCAAAATTCAGATTGAAAAGCTCGATTTTTCTTTCCTGGTCATTTTGTTTCATTTTCATCTGAAATAAATTATTCAGACTGAAATTCATAAACTGCCTCTGGCTTGAAAATCCTCCGGCTCCGGTGAAAATCCGCAGCGCTTCGTTTTCAGTAAACTTGGGCTGCCAGCCGAACCCGACCGAAGGGGTCATCACGTGTCTAAATCCTATAACATTTCCGATTCCGGTCAGAAAGGTTCCATAGAGATTGGTTTGGAAATTGATTCCCAAATCATAAGTTCCCCTTCGTTCGAAATTCTCGGTCGACACAGAATCTTTGCTCAAATTGGTGTTGAAAACATAATACCAGGTCTCCCGGTAATTTACTCTGGGGGAAAAGGAAAAATAGCGAAAAATATTTTGCGAAAAATTGAGAGACAGAAAATTATCCGAGGTCATAAATTTTTTGTATAGAAAAGATCCGCTGGTGTCTTTGTCTCTTTGATTCAAGTTGGTGAAGTTGGAATTTAAGGAGTAGTAGATGAAATTGTACCATTTTTTAGATTGTGATGAAGTGCCCGGGAATATCGGAGAGGAGCTTTTAGAAATTGTGGCTCGCGGCAAATATAAGGTCCGGTTCTCGGTATCTAAATTCAGATTCTGGTCTAAAGCCAAACTGGTTCCGATGGTGCTCCATCTTTTGCTGAAGTTGACCTGGGAGCGCAGAATCCGGTTTCGGCGTTCATCCGCATTGAGGTTGAAATCCCGGTAATAGTTGCGGTCCGACAAAAAAGTCCCGTAAGCTGACATGGTAAATGTGGGGGAAAAAGTCTGATAATGGTTGACCTGCAAATCCCAGCGGTAATTTTTGGTTTCGGCAAAAAGATTTTTTTGAATCTCTCTTTTGAAAGAGCCGGAAACAGTCCCATTGAGTAAGTATCTCACGGAGTAGCGGGTAGAACCTCGCAAAATTATTCCGCTTTGTTCATAGACATCCAAAGCAATCTCCAAATCCCAATACTGGCTGGCCGCCCAATAATACCCGATATTTCTGACAAACCTGTCCAGCCCGGTGAAATTTCCAAAATCCAGAGGTAAAAAACCGGAATGCCGGCCCGGTTTGATGGGAAAGATATAAAAGGGTAAAGCGGCCACGGGTAAACCGGCTATGTACAAAACCACCGGCCGGGCAATCACCTTGTCCTGGGTGATGATTTTCATTTTGGAGGAGCCAAAATAATAATGAGGGTCATTTTTATCACAGGTGGTGAATCTGGCGGAATTGACCAAAAGCTCGTCGTCTGAAATTTTTCTCAAAAGCTCTCCCCGATAAACTCCAGCTTCCAGATTGGTCTCTCCGGCCCAGACCTTTCCTTTTTTGGCTTTTAAGTCATAAGCCATCTGCTTCCCCACCATCTGTTCGGAGCCGTCTTTCAAAACCGGAGCACCCACATAGGTGGTTTCCCCCTTTTGTTCAGATTTTCTTCCATAAGCCAAGAGAGCTTCTTTTTTTAAATCATAATCAATCTCTTCGGCATTTAAAGAAATGGTTTTCCAGTTAAGCTGAGAGTTACCCAATAGCTTGATTTTCTCCTGGTCCACCTGATACTCGATAGCAGAAGCCTGGTATCTGACTGTATCCTCTAAATTAAGAGTGTCTCCGGTCTCGGGAGTAAAATAATATTCTCCCTGGGCCCCGCCGGAGATTATCACTTTTTTCACTTCCCCACTGGCGAGAAAAATCTGCACCGTATCCCCGGAAGCTAAATTCTTAGGAATTATGCTCGTGTCTTCGGTGGCCGGTGAATACAAGCTCTGGGCATTCCCGATTACTTTTATTTCGGCAATCTGTTCATCTTTCAGGTAGAAAACCATTTTCTTGCCCGAAAGAAGATTTTCTTCTCTTATATTTTTCAAAGTATCTTTGACGTTTTTATACAGACCCTGGGCTTGCTCCACTTCAATTTGTTCCAGTTGGTTATCTTTTAAAAATAAAGTCATCTGACTGCCGGAAATCTGGCTTTCTTTTTGGATGACCCGCGGATTTTCGCTCAATA
>JBIOYE010000019.1:0-10003 GCA_044870015.1 Candidatus Zixiibacteriota bacterium | reverse complement strand
GAAAAATATTTTTCCGGCAACCTGGATAAATCCGGGGAGTTTCCCAAATATCTGAATCTGAGTTTCAAAAAGGAGAAACCCCTGCGTTACGGTGAAAATCCGCATCAAGAGGCCTTCGTCTATCGTGATTCCACTTACGCCGGGACCGGTCTTTTGAATTGTAAAATCCTCTCCGGTAAAGAGCTTTCCTACAATAATCTGGTTGACCTGGAAGCGGCTCTGGATATGCTGGCGGATTTTGAGGAGCCGTTTGCGGTTATAATCAAGCATACCAATCCCACCGGTGCGGCCTGCGGAGAGACTTTGGCCAAGGCCTATGAGGATGCCTTAGCATCCGACCCTCTCTCTGCTTATGGCGGTATTGTGGGTCTGAATAAAAAAGTGGATTTACAGACTGCCCGAAAAATCAATGAAACCACTTTTGTGGAATGTATCTTAGCTCCGGAGTATGATAAAAGAGCTTTAGAGTTATTAAAAACCAAGAAAAACAGAAGAATTCTGGCTTACGGGAAATCGCTTAGTCTAAAAGAAGAAAAGCAAATTAAGCTTATCAGAGGAGGAGCGTTGGTCCAGACTCCGGATAAGGAACCAGGCAACGAAAAATACTGGAAAGTGGTGACCAAGGCATCGCCTTCTTCCAATCAGATGAAAGCGCTAAAATTCGCCTGGAAAATCTGTAAGCAGGTTAAATCCAATGCCATAGTGATAGCTCACGGTAAAAAAACAGTGGGTATTGGAGAGGGGCAGACCAGCCGGGTGGATTCGGTCATCAAAGCCATTCGCAAGTCGGAATACAGAGCCTCCGACTCGGTTTTAGCTTCGGATGCTTTTTTCCCTATGCCGGACGGGGTGGAAGAGGCGGCTAAAGCCGGAATTGTGGCTATAATTCAGCCGGGTGGTTCAAAATATGACCAGGAGGTTATTGCTACCGCAAACAAGTATAAAATTGCCATGGTATTTACGGGTGTGAGGCATTTTAAGCATTAAAAGTATAACTTGATTTTGAGGTCTAATTTTCGTATTCTTAATCAGAATTAATTCAAATGTTTTTATAGAAACCAGTCAAGCTATTTATGGTGAAGAGGCCAAACCATGTTATCCGGTAAAAAAATCTTATTAGGTGTCACAGGCGGGATTGCGGTCTACAAATCCTGTGAAATCGTCCGCAAATTAGTCAGCTTAAACGCTGAAGTCATAGTGATTATGACCCAGTCTGCCCAGAAATTTGTGACCCCCTTAACTTTTGAAACACTCTCCGGTAGAGAAGTGATCACCGAGATGTTTCCGGAAAATAAATTCGTGGCCACTCATCATATCTCTTTAGCCCAGTGGGCAGACTTGATTTTAATTGCTCCGGCCACGGCTAATTTAATAGGAAAAATTCGAGCCGGTATTTCTGATGATATGTTAACCACAGTCATAATCTCTGCCCGCAGCCCGATTGTGATTGCTCCGGCGATGAATGTGAAGATGTATGAAAATCCGATTGTACAGGAAAATATCGCACATCTGAAAAAATTGGGGTATAATTTTATCGACCCTGACGTTGGTGATTTGGCCTGCCGGGAAGAAGGACAGGGAAGATTGGCTGAGCCGGAAAAAATTGTGGAATATGTGGTGAAAATGTTATCACCCAGACAAGATTTGACCGGAAAAAAAATTTTAGTCACTGCCGGGGGCACCAAAGAGCCGATTGACCCGGTCCGTTTCATCTCCAACCTCTCCTCCGGGAAGATGGGATATGCTCTGGCCTCAGAAGCTTTGAGGCGTGGGGCTAAAGTTACTTTAATTTCAACCGCTACGGATTTGGACGTTTCAGGTTCGGTGAATTTAATTCCGGTTAGCACCACCGAAGAAATGTTCAAAGCTGTAAAATCTAATTTATCTCAAAATGACATTCTGTTTATGACTGCCGCGGTCTCTGATTTCCAGCCTAAATTAGCTTCCAATCATAAAATCAAGAAAAATGGAGCCGGAAAAGTTTTGGAGCTTTCCCCGGCAGTTGATATCTTAAAGGAGATTTCTAAGAATAAAAACGGGAAAATTTTAGTCGGCTTCTCTCTGGAGACGGATAATCAGTTTGAAAATGCCAAAAAGAAGATGAAAGAGAAAAAACTGGATATGGTGATTGTCAACGGGCCGGAAGCTATCGGTTCGGATTCTAATCAAGCAACTTTGATAAACGGCACGGGAAAGTTAAAAAGACTTCCTCTGATGTCCAAGACTAAATTGGCCAATAAAATCTTAGACGAGGTTCTCTATTTAATCAAAAAATAAATGACTAAAAAATCAGATTTAATTTATTTAGTCGCCAACTACTTAGAACAGCAAGCCGAACTAGGATTAAACGAACTATATATGAGCAAAAAAACTGTAAAAAAATCACCCGTAAGCTCAAACGGATATTGGCAGAATGCAAAAAATTTGACAGAGCTGAATTCCCAAATCAATGACTGCACCAAATGCCGTTTGGCAAAAGGACGAACAAAGTTCGTGTTCGGAGTGGGGAATCCTAAAGCCAAACTGATGTTTATCGGCGAAGCCCCGGGACGGGATGAAGATTTGCAGGGGGAGCCGTTCGTAGGTAGGGCCGGTCAGCTTTTGGACAAAATTTTAGCCGCGATTAATTTTAAACGGGAAGAGGTTTACATCGCCAATATGGTCAAATGCCGTCCTCCGGAGAATCGAGCCCCGGAGACAGATGAGATGGATACCTGCCATCCTTATCTATTAAAGCAGATTGAGCTGATCAAGCCCCGGATTATCTGTTGCCTGGGCCGGATTTCGGGTCAATATCTTTTGCAAACCAAAGAGGCCTTGGGTAGATTAAGGGGAAAGATTTACGATTACAAGGGAATCAAACTTTTGGTCACTTATCATCCGGCGGCTTTGTTAAGATACCCGGAATACAAAAAAGATACCTGGGAAGATATGAAACTTTTGAGAAAAGAGTTCGACAAGCTGTCTGCCTAAAATCACTCACTAAATGGAGTTAGAAACTTATGCCAGATATTAACGAAAAAATTCCACCCCAGGCTATAGAAGCAGAGCAAGCTATTTTGGGGGCAATGCTTTTAGACAAAGAGGTAATTCACAAAGCTATTGAAGTCATTTATGAAGATGCGTTTTACAAGGAAACCCATAGCAAAATTTATTCTGCAATCGTAGAACTTTATGATAGAAATGAAGCCGTCGATATGATTACCTTAGCTGAAGAGCTATCAAAAAGAAATCAGTTAGAATATGTGGGAGGGAGAAGTTATTTAGCTGATTTAGCCAGTTGTGTAGCAACTTCCGCTAATATTGAACATCATTGCAAGATTGTTTTGGAAAAAGCCATAGTAAGAAAACTGATTGAATCTTCCACTGAAATCGTTCAGAAATGTTATGACCCTACTCAAGAAGCAAGTACTCTATTGGATGAAGCGGAGATGAAAATTTTCAGTATAGCGGAGAAGAAATTTATTACAGAGGGATTTGTTGCAATGAAAGATCTTTTACCTCGTACTATTGCAAAAATTGATGAATACGCAAAAAGAGTAGGCAGTGTTACAGGAGTCCCTAGTGGCTTTGAAAAATTAGATGAAATGACGGCTGGTTTTCAGCGTTCAGATTTAGTGATTTTGGCTGGTAGACCCTCTATGGGAAAAACTTCGCTAGCCCTCTCAATAGCCTCGAACGTGGCAATAAATTTTGGAATTCCTGTCGGAATATTTAGTTTAGAGGACAGTAAGGATAATTTAGCTTTAAAGTTTCTATGTAGTCAGGCGCGTATCTCGGCCCATAAAATGAGAATAGGCAAACTCGCAGATAATGAATGGACTAACCTCTCTATTGGGATAGGCCCGCTTTCGGAGTCTAAAATTTTTATAGATGATACAGCATCCCTAGGGTTGTTAGAATTACGAGCTAAAGCTAGAAGATTGAAACGCAAAGAAAATGTTGGACTTTTGATTATCGACTATTTACAATTAATGCGAGGACCTAAATATATAGAAAGCAGACAACAAGAAATCACGGCAATCTGCCAATCCTTGAAAGGCTTATCTAAAGAGTTAAATATTCCTGTATTGGCAATTTCACAATTGTCTAGAAAGACAGAAGATAGACCGAAGAAAAAACCAGAGCTAGCAGATTTGAGGGAATCTGGGTCAATAGAGCAGGATGCTGATTTGGTTTTACTAGTTTATCGCCCGGAATTTTATAAAATTTATGAATTTGATGACGAAGACAAATCTTCAGCTAAAGGAATAGCAGAAATCATCATAGCTAAACATAGAAATGGTCCTACTGGTGAGTTAAAATTGGCGTTTGTCAAAGAGTATGCCCGCTTTGAAAACCTGGAAAAGCGCTTCACCGAAGAGCAGGTACCATTCTAATGGTTCGACTGGCTCACCATATGATATGATGTCCGCCTGGATACTGTAAGTAAATGAATTTAGTTAGGGAGAACCCATTAGTTTTTATCGGAAAAAAATTTCTGACTTTGGTCAGGGATGTGGGAGGGGTTTCTCTTCTAATCAAAGATGTCATCAGAAATTTCCCCCGGGGAATTTCCAGAACCCACCTGACCATAGAGCAGATGCTCTTTATCGGGGTGAATTCCATCCCCCTGGTGATTTTGACCTCCCTTTTCACCGGAGCAGTCACCTCGGTCCAGGCCGCTTATCAGTTCTCGGATTTACTCTCCATGCGCTACCTGGGCTCGGCGGTCGGCAAAGCCATCTTAATTGAATTAGGTCCGGTTTTAACCGCAGTGGTCATCGCCGGAAGAGTAGGAGCCGGGATGGCGGCAGAATTGGGGACCATGAAGGTGACCGAGCAGATTGATGCTCTGGAATCCTTAGCCATCAGCCCGGTCCGCTATCTGGCTTTTCCACGGGTTTTGGCCGGATTTATCATGGTTCCGCTTTTGACCATCATCGCCAATTTCATCGCCGTCCTAGGAGGATTGTTCGTGGCGTCCAGCTTTTTAAATGTTTCGTCTCACACTTTCTTAACCAGTTTCAAACTTTTCTTTGAAATGACCGATTTGACCGCCGGTCTTTTGAAATCTTTCGTCTTCGGGACTATAATTACCACCATCAGCTGTTATCAGGGATTTGCCACCGAAGGGGGAGCCGAAGGGGTGGGAAAAGCCACCACCAGAGCAGTGGTGGTCTCCATAGTTTTGATTTTGGTGGCCGATTATTTCGTGGCTTCGGTGGTTTTCGGAACCGGTTAAATTATTCAACAGCGCACAGCAAAATGATTCAAATCACGGATTTACACAAAAAATTCAGAACTAACCAGGTGTTGAACGGGGTGGATTTATCCATCGAGAAGGGGGAAACCGTGGTCATCATCGGCCGCAGCGGCTGCGGAAAATCGGTGCTTCTGAAACATATCATCGGAATATTAAAACCGGATGCCGGACACATCGTAATTGACGGAGAGGAAATCACCAGGTTTGAAGCCGAAGAGATGTACGAAATCAGAAAAAAATTCGGGATGCTTTTTCAGGGCTCGGCTTTGTTTGACTCTTTGACGGTAGAAGAAAATGTCGGCTTAGGATTAAGAGAACACACCAATTTGTCAAAACCGGAAATTCAGGAAATTGTGCAGGAAAAATTGAGCTGGGTCGGTCTCTCCGACATAGGAAATTTAAAGCCAGCCCAGCTTTCCGGCGGTATGAAAAAAAGGGTAGGGTTAGCCCGGGCCATTGCCATGGAGCCAGAATGTATTTTATATGATGAACCGACCACCGGCTTGGACCCGATTATGGCGGATGTAATCAACCATTTAATTATAGATATGCGCAATAAATTAAAGGTAACTTCCATAGCGGTGACCCATGATATGGTGGCGGCCTATAAAATTGCCGACCGGATTGCCATGCTGCATGAAGGGAAAATAATCTTTGCCGGTACTCCGGAGGAGACCAAAAACACCACCAATGCCATTGTCCGGCAATTTATCGAAGGCCGGGGAGAAGGACCAATTAAAGCGATTTAGTTTAATAAAACGCCAGATGGAGATTTTCTGAATAAAATTGTGTAAAAACTCTTTTACTTTCAGAGCAAACTTATTATCTTATCTTAAATACTGGAGGATAATGTGACAGAGCAAGTTTTTTTAATGGGAACTCAAGGTGGACAACAGGGCGGAGGCGGTATTCTGGCTTTTTTGCCTTTCATATTGATTTTTGTGATAATCTATTTTCTGATGCTCAGGCCCCAGCAGAAAAAGCAGAAAGCCCATCAGAGGATGCTGACCGAGTTGAAAAAAGGGGATAAAGTTGTCACCAACGCCGGAATGCTGGGCACTATTGCGGGCTTCAACGAAAAAGAGAACACGGTGGTGGTGAAGGTTGATGATAACACCAAAGTGGAATTTTTAAGAAGTTCCATCGCCGGAAGAATCGAAAAAGGAAACTCCTGATGGCGGTTTTACCGATTAGAATTTACGGGGACCCGGTTTTAAGACAAAGAGCAGACGAAGTCCCCAAGGTGGATGATTCCGTAGTCAAGCTTATCTCGGATATGCTGGAGACTTTAAAACAGGAGAGCGGCTTGGGTCTGGCTGCCAACCAGGTGGGAGTTTTAAAAAGAGTTTTCGTGGTGAACCTGTCCCACGTCAAAGAAGGCGAAAAACCCTTTGCCATAATTAATCCGGTCATGCTGGATAAATCAAGTGAGATAATCGGAGAGGAAGGCTGCCTGTCGATTCCCGGTATTTTTGAGGACGTGGTGCGGGCCAAGAAAGTTACCTTTAAAGGGCTGGATGTATCCGGAAAAGAGATTACCCTGCAAGCCGAAGATTTGCTGGCCCGGGTGATGCAGCATGAATTAGACCATCTCAACGGAATTTTATTTATCGACCACTTGAGCAAAATTCAACGAGAACAGATAGAATCCAAGTTAAACAAAATTTCCGAGAAAATTTTAGAAGTCAAGAAAAGTTCTTTAGTCAAGGATAGTCAATAATAAATACTATCCTCGACTATTATTGACTATTTAAGAGAAAGTTTTTTAAAAAATTTAACCGAAAGCTTTTATAAAAATTTTAAAAGCTTCCAGAGAGGCAAAAATCTGCCCACCCGATACCTATGCAGGTAATCTTTATGGGGAATGACTCCTTTGCCATCCCCGGTTTAGGAGCATTGCTCCGGAATAAGTTCAACGTAGCGGCCGTGGTCACCAGTCCGGATAAGCCCCAGGGACGGGGTCTGAAACTTTCCCCCATGCCGGTGAAAAGTTTCGCGGATGATAGAAGATTGCCGGTTTTGTCACCTGCGGATTTGAAGTCCTCCGAATTTTTAAATCAATTAAAAAAATTGCAGCCGGATGCCATCGTAGTAGTGGCATTCACCATTTTGCCGGAAGAAATTTTTTACCTGCCTCCTCTGGGAACTATCAATCTGCATCCCTCGCTTCTGCCCAAATATCGCGGGGCGGCTCCGATCCAATGGGCTTTGATAAATGGAGATGAAGAAACCGGAGTCACCACTTTTCTGATTGAAAAAAAAGTAGATACGGGAAAAATCATTCTGCAAAGAAAAGTGAGAATCTCACCAGATGAAACTTACGGAGAACTTTCGGAACGACTTTCAAAAATCGGGGCTGAAGCTTTGGTGGAAAGTGTGAATTTAATTCAACAACCTGATTTTAAGCCACTTCCGCAAGACAATTCCAAAAGCAGCAAAGCCCCCAAAATTAAGAAAGAAGATTGTAGAATAAATTGGAGCAATTCAGCTCTGAAAATAAAAAATTTAGTCCGAGGTCTTTCACCGGAGCCAGGGGCTTTTAGCACTTATAAAGATAAAATAGTGAAAATCTTCAAAACGGAAATTTTGGATGAGAAAAACTATGCTAATAGCTTCGGAGAAATTATTTTGGCTTCGGATAAAGGTGGTTTAGTAGTTAAAACTGGGCAAGGCAGTGTAAAGCTAGCAAGTTTACAATTAGAAGGGAAAAAAATTATTTCAGGAGAAGAATTTGTCAGAGGTTACAAAGTTAAAACAGGAGAAAAATTCATATAATGGAAAAAGAAATTGCCATAAATGTCAGCCAGTACGAGACCCGCATTGCTCTCTTGGAAGACAAGAAATTAGTGGAGCTGTGGGTCGAAAGACCGGAGCAGGAAAGAATGGTGGGGGATATCTACAAGGGCATCGTCAAATCGATTTTCCCCGGGATGCAGGCCGCTTTTGTGGATATCGGCATCGGCAAAAACGTGTTTCTGCACGTTTCCGACATCGCACCGCAGGAAAACGATTTCTATGAAATCGAAATCATGGAAGACGAGATGGTGGAATTCGTCAAAAAAAGACCCTATGTAAAGATTCAGGATGTTTTAAAGAAGGATCAGGAGATCCTGGTTCAGATAGTTCGTGAGCCCATCGATACCAAAGGAGCCCGGGTCACCACCAAAGTATCCCTGCCGGGCCGCTACATTGTGCTGGCTCCGGGAGAAGATTATATTGCGGTCTCCCGCAAAATTACGGACTGGAGCGAGAAGAAGCGTCTGAAAAAAATAATTTCCGAACTCAAACCCCGCAACATGGCCGTGATTATCCGGACCGTAGGAGTGGGGAAAGATAAACGGGATTTCAAAGCCGACCTGAAAAATCTTTTGCGCCGGTGGTACCAGATTAAAAAACAGTCGGACCGCAAACCGGCTCCGGTGCTTCTGCACAAAGAGATGTCGGCTACTTTCGGGGTCATCCGGGATTTTTTCACGCCGGATGTCGACCGGGTCTGGGTGGACAACAAGGATGAGTATAAAAGGATTCTGAAGTATGTCAAAAGTTTCGCCCGGCCTCTGGTGTCCAAGATAATGTTTTATCAGGCCGAAATTCCGCTCTTCGATGCTTTGAATATCGAAGCTGAAATCGACAAGATGCTGGAGCGGAAGGTCTGGATTAAAAAGGGCTCCTACGTGGTGATTGACCAGACCGAAGCCATGGTGACCATCGATGTCAACACCGGCAGGTTTGTGGGTAAATCTTCTCAGGAGGACACGGTTTTAAGAACCAATCTCGAATCTGCCAAAGAGATTGCCCGGCAGATTCGGTTGAGAGATATCGGTGGTCTGATTGTGGTTGATTTTATCGATATGGAATCCAGAGAACACAGGCGCCGGCTTTTCGAAGAGTTCAAAAACGGTTTCAGGAATGACCGGGCTAAAAATTCGATTCTGCCGATTTCTGATTTCGGCTTGATTCAGATGACCCGGGAAAAAATCCGTCCCAGCCTGGTGCATGCTTTATCCGAGCTGTGTCCGACCTGTGAGGGTTCCGGCAGAATTTTATCTAAAGAGACCGTGGCGGTCAAGATTGAACGCTGGTTCAGAAGAGCCAGGGTGGGTTCGGAGGAAAGAAGGTATAAGCTGATTTTAAGTCCGGGGCTGTATGTAATTTTTACCCAGGATGATTATGAAAGGTTAAAAAGATTAAATAAAGAATTGAGAATGGAAATTCAGGCGGAAAAAGATGAATCTCTGCGTCCGGACCAATTTAAGGTTTATTCGCCGTCCGAAGAAGCGGAGATAACCCAGAGGTTTAATCCCTGAAAAAATCCCCTCCCTTGCGAGGGGAGAGACAGGGTGGTGGTTGTCCCCTCTCCTGTAAGGGGAGGTTTATCCCGAGCGAAGTCGAGGGGGCAAGGGTGGGGTTAGTTAACAAATCCTCATCAACGGAATCACGAAACCTCGAAAGGCACGAAGACTCAATCACAATCTTTGTACCGTCGTGATACAGCTCACTCCAATCCTTGTAGTATCCAGACTTCAGTCCATTTAGTAGGAAGGTATTAAGCTTCCTGGCTTACAAAGGTTTAAAAAAGCTCATAGGGCCCCTATAGCGACTTTAGTCAAATATGGTCAACAATGATATCATATTTGACTATTGTTGACCATTCAGGAACGCCCTCCGAACGTCCGCGCGTGTTCTCCGTGGACCTACCGAGTGGGATGGCGCCTGTCCTCAAGCTTCGGCTCGAGGATCTTAAAGTTAAATCAGTTT
>JBIOYE010000018.1:0-8780 GCA_044870015.1 Candidatus Zixiibacteriota bacterium | reverse complement strand
GACAAATTCGGAGTACCCCCGGAACCATTGGCATCTCCGGCACAAATCGGATTGGGAGCAGGTCCTCCTTTGAAAATATAATTGACCAGATAAATAATATCCGTCAGATTCGGAGCACCCCCGGAGCCGTTGGCGTCTCCAGCCCGGTTAGTGCAGACCCCATACCAAAATCCCAACCCGGCCTGATAATTGGTGCTGGTGCCGTAGCCTATCCCGCTCTGTCCATCGGTTCCGTGAACCTTATAATTGGTAGAGCTCATATTCAAAGCCCCTCCGCCGTTGACAGACGACCAGGGGACTTGGTCAGCCAGAGGAGAGGGTATTTCTTCCTTGGCCTTACCCAGTGACTCTTGATTAACAGGGGTTTTGGACTTACTGACCGGCTGCTGGTTATCAGCGGACCAGACCGTCGAGAAAAACAGAGCCAACAGCAGCCCCAGTGCTATGGATATTTTATTTTTCATGGCATCCTCCAAGATTGAGTTTGAATTGGCTGCTACTGCTTCTGTTCAAGTTTAGGTGCTCCCAGCCGACCCTTCTCTGCTTGCTCTTTGAACTGAGCCTGGAGTTTTTCCAGCTGGGCTTTCATGGTTGCCAATTCTTTTTCGATTCTAGCATTGTTGTCGGCCATAGACTGCACTCTCTCTGTCTCCGAGCTGACCGTGGGTGTAGCTGCTACCACTTGGTTAGGCGTGCCAGTTGATGCAGTCACAGGCAGGTCGGCCTGAGCCGAGGCCAATACAGTTCCGTAGGTGGTAGGAAGGTATACTAGCTCCAAGTTTATGTCATAAAATGCGCCGGTTGCACCAGTTAAGTGAACACAGTTATAGTATACCGTGAAAGCTCCTGCCGGGACAGGAAAAATCTCGACTGATGCCAGTTGCTCCAAATACTCTGCAGAGGGAAGAGCCGAACTAATGAAGACTTGCAGCTCTTGGTCTCCCGGAATGGTTGAAGAGGAAGATGAGAGTCCTGCCCAATTGTGAGACGTTGTGCCGGCAGTGTGAAAACCGTCCCATTCGCAACTGGCCACAGCCAGCACATAGCCCGCAGCCGGAGAGGTGATTGTGCGAGAAAGCATGGGCGCAATACTTACGCCGGGGGCAAATCCGTCAAAGGAATTACCTGCCACTCCCGGTTCGTCTAAGATTTCCGGAGAAGAGATACCATCAGCCGGTAAAGAGACAGAGGCATTACCTGTACTACCCAAATCAATAACAGCTGTCTGGCTGCTTCCCAGCATAAAAAATTGTGGGTCGTCTGTGCCACTTGCGTCTCCGTCAATTTCTACTCCAGAACTAAACGTCTGGTCTCCATACACCACCAATGAACCCCCATCCCCAAAAAATCCCGGAGTCAGGTAATGAGTCCAGGCGCTGGTCTCATCCTGCAAGAGGATTCTGCCACCATCCCCGTTTCCGGTCATGGTGGCACCCGTAGTTCCGTTCCCGTTCTGAGCCAGAACCGTTCCAGCCGTAGTGGCATCCCCGGCTTCTATAACGTCTGCCGTCAGGGTGCTATTCAAAGTTACGTTCCCGGTGATGGTGCCACCGGTGGCTCCATCCACGGTGCTGACCCGATTGGCATACCCGACTGACACGATTCTGCTTCTCGGTGCAAGCTCCGGGTCACTGGCTACAGTCAAACCCAAATATCTATCGGTGCCGCTAAAGACCCCATCCGTGAGAGGGTGTACCTGTCCTAAGATTGTGTTGAATCGACCAGAGGCATCCGTGTTCACTGTCAGAGTTTCGGCCCACTGAACCGCCCCTGCTACAGCAGCATCATAGATAGTGAACTGCACTGAGCGAGAGGTGCTGACTAAAGGACTGCCGCTACCGTTGGTTAAAATACCTTGATAATTCATCAAAGCAGGCACGGCTGCCAGTAAAGTTGAAGCATAAGCAAATGATAAGAAAATAGCCAAAAGTAAAATTCTTTTAAGCATGACTCCTCCTTAAAAAGTTGAAAATTTTTAAAATCAAGATGGATTTATCCCCCTCATTTTGAATGCAGATGAAATTGTTTTCCCCGTTCACCTCCTTCAAGTAGAAAAAGTTAAGCCCCTTCTTTACTCGTTGAATGGATAAAGAATAGGCTTTTTTCAACTTTTTGTCAAGAAAATACTGGGGTTAAATCCATCCTTCCATCCTAAACTGGCTTTATTTTCCGATACAAAACTGGCTGAAAATCTGATTCAAAATATCATCGGTGTAAATTTTCCCGATAACCTCTCCTACTTTATCCAGAGCCTTACGGCAATCCAGAGCAATAAATTCCAAGGACACATTCTTCTCCAGGCCCTGTTTGGATTTTTCCAGAAACTCCAGAGCGGTTTCCAGACATTTTTTGTGCCGCAAATTAGTCAGAACCACTTCCCCCTCCCGGTGCATTTTACCAATTTGGGAAACAATCGATTTTTTCAAGTTGTCCATTCCTTCACCAAGCAAAGCCGATACCCGATGAGTGGTTTTATTTGAAAATTGATTCTCGAAATTTTGAGCAGTTTTCTCTTTAGCCAGATCTATCTTGTTCAAGACCACTAGATAGTTCTGCTCCTGCAATTTTTTCTCCAGAAGTTTTTCTTCTTCGGATATATTTTGAGTGCAGTCGACAACCAAAAGAATCAAATCCCCTTTTTGAATCTCTTTTTCCGCCCTTTTTATTCCCTCAATCTCAATGTCATCTCCGGAAATTCTGAATCCGGCCGTGTCCACCAGACGGACTAAAATTCCATCAAAATTGACATAATCAGAAATCACATCCCGGGTGGTTCCGGGAATTGATGTGACAATAGCTCGGTCTTTCTGCAGAAGAGAGTTTAAAAGAGAAGATTTCCCCACATTCGGCTTCCCTACTATCACCACATTCAACCCTTCTTTCAAAATTTTCCCCTCTTCATAAGTTTCTATCAATTTGAGCAGGCCTTCTTCGACTTCAGTGATTATTTTTAACATCTCTTTTTTATCTTGCAAAGGAATATCCTGCTCCACAAAATCAATCTGGGCTTCAATTTTGGCCATCAAGTCCAAAAGTTTGGCTCGGATGACTTCAATTCTGGTGGAGAGCCGACCTTCTAATTGAGCTAAAGCGGATTTTAACGATGAATCTGATTTGGCTCGGATTACGTCCACCACCGCTTCGGCTTGAGCTAAGTCAATCCGGCCGTTGACAAAAGCCCGCAAGGTAAATTCCCCCGGTTCAGCTAATCTGGCGCCGGCCGCTACCGTGGCGTGTAAAATCTTCTGCAAAACCAGAGGTCCTCCGTGGCAGGAGATTTCCACTACATCTTCGGCGGTGTAAGTGTGGGGTGCCTGCATTATAATTAGCAGAACTTCATCTAAAATTTCATTTGAAATCGGGTCAATGGCTTTGCCGTAGTGAACTGTGTGAGATTCTGCTTGAGTGGGTTTGGTTTTTCCCTGAAAAATTTTGTCAGCGATTTGAAAAGCGGATTTGCCGGATAAGCGGACAATTCCTAACCCGGCTTCCCCCAAGGGGGTGGAGATGGCGGTGATGGTGTCTGAAAAATTGGTGATTTGGGACATAGTTCGGCTCTTCTGTAGTTAAAATAAGGATTGACTCAGCACTTGGCAACAGACCCAGTGCGACTAACCCCTCCCTAGCCCTTTTCGAGGTAGCCGCAACCTTCAGGTTGCGAATAAATGGACGCAGACTAAAGTCTGCGGCTACCAAATAAATGACCCACTCCTAAAAAGAGAGGGAAAATGTAACGTCCTGTTTTACACAGGACGTACGCCCTATATAAAATAGGGCGCTACAGTATTAACTTTCTACCGGGATTGGCTGCAATTTAGATTTGACGTAGTTCTGTTCTATAATAGACAAGAGATTATACATAGTCCAGTACAAAACCAGACCGGCCGGAAAAGATCTGAAGATAAAGAAGAAAAAGACGGGCATTATGTAAACCATCATTTTCTGTTTGGGGTCTTTCATGCTGAATTTCATCTGGAAAAACATAGTCACCGCCATCACGACGGGCAGAATATAATAAGGGTCGGCCTGGGATAAATCCGAAAGATACCCGATAAATTTGGCTCCCCGCAGTTCAATGCTGGTGGTGAAAACCACATACAGAGCATAGAACAAAGGCATCTGAATCACCAGCGGCAGACAGCCACCCAGAGGATTGATTTTATACTCTTTGTAAAGCTTCATGGTTTCGATGTTAAATCTTTGCTTATCGTCCTTATATCTTTCTTTCAACTTGGCAATCTTGGGCTGTAATTCCTGCATCTTCATGGCCGATTTTGTGGCTTTGACAGAGAGGGGGTAGAAAATCACCTTCATCAGAATGGAAAAAATGATAATCACGATTCCATAATTGGGGAGAACTTTGAACATATTCACAAAATACCACAGAATCAGAATCGAAAAGGGCCGGATAATCTTCCAGCCCAGATTGACCACATTTTCCAATCCGATTTTATACTTTTTCAAAATGAAATAATTGATGGGACCTAAGAAAATGGTAAATTTCTGGCTGAAACTGTCTGACAGGGGAATCTGATTCTCCAAATAAACCGCAATATTTTTTTGAACCGTTGCTCCATGGGGATCTTTGAGTTCCCGGCCTATAACCTGAAAGCCGCTAGCCAAATTGGTATCCTGGGGCACCAAAGCAGCCAAAAAATACTTACTTCTAGTGGCAGTCCATTTGACCTTACCGGATTTGGACAAAGATAAGCTTAAATCGTCATTGAATTTTTTTTCCTCCAGAAGCTCACCTCCCAGATAACCGTAAGCGGCAAAATATCCCAGGTCCCCGTTTTTATCTTTCTCGGTAACCGCAAGACCCTGGGGCCAATCCAGGTATAATTTTCTCCCCAAGAGTTGATTTTTGTTACCAACAACTTTTAAGCTCAACTCGAAGCTGTACTTATCCGCATAAAAAGTGAACTCTTTGGTGATTTCCAGGCCGGTTTTTAGCCTTTTAGAGAAAATTAGCTTTTCGCTCTGGTCTTTCTTTTCCAGAATAATTTTGTCCGGAGAAGAGGAGCTGAAGTTGAACTTCTTCAGACTAAAACCGGAATCTGGAAAGATTATCGATAGATATCTAAGGGTGTCAATTTCTCCCTCCCCTGTCAGTTTGACAAAGCGGTCTTTGTAATCTTTGTATTTTTTAAGATGCAAATAGATTAAACTTCCCCCTTTGGAGGAGAATTTGGCAAAATAGAGAGGGGTTTCTACTACGATAATTTTTTCTTGACCCACTGTATCTGAAACAGCCATAAGTGCAGTCGGCTTTTCTTTCAAAAGTTCCGGTGCCGGCAAAGGTGCTTGCGCTGGAGTAATCGGAGTTTCTTTTTGTGTTTCAGCCGGCGTTTGGACTGGCTGCTTTTTGTCACCGGTCAATTTCTTCATATAGACCGGATAAAAGATTATGACTAAAGCGATAAGCAGGAAAGCTATGATAGTTTTTCGGTCCATAATTATTTGTGAGAGGTTAGATTTTTAACCGGTTCAGATACCTCAGGATGACCCTGGTTCAGCACGATTCCGTCAGACTGGATCATAACCGCCCGGATGAAAGGGGTGACATTTACCTAATCTTTTCAAAATTAGCCAGCTTCCCTTTAATAAACCGAATTTTTTCAGAGCCAGTATGCCATATTCAGAACAGGAAGGGTAAAAACGGCAGGAACGGGGGAAAATTAGGGCAATTGAATTCTGGTAAAGTTTGATTAAAAATATAAGCAGATTGCTTGGCAACTTAAATAAATTAAATCGGGGAAAGGATCCCCGACTACGGTTATCTAGTGTTGTATAGTTTTTCAAAGTCAGCATACAGGTCCCAATAGGTTTTGTCCAGAGCTTCTTTTTTGGCGAAAAAAATGATTTTCTGTCCGGAGGAAAACTTTTCCTTGTTTTTTCGGACTATTTCTCTTAACCATCGCTTTAGTTTATTTCTAGATACGCTCTTTTTAATCCTTTTATCCGTCAGAAATCCGAATTTTATTTCCGGCCGGTCTGAAGTATAACAATATATAGTCAGGTTCCCACTAGATTTTCTGCTACCCTTTTCAAAAATCTCCTCAAATTCTTTTTTTGATTTTAAAATTAATGTTTTGGGTAAGGTTTCATCTTTCATTACTGTTAGTGACCAAGTATATCTTTATCTTTTGGCCTTCCTCGAAAACCGAAAACCACCCCATATCAGAATCATAAAGCCTATTGCCGTAAGTAATTGTATCAACAACCCCGCAATTCCAATGGCTTTCGCCAGAAAGAAAATAATCACCCCAGCTAAAAGTGCTGTTAAACGTTGAATTCTTGGATTCATAATCTATCCTCCCTTTTTTAATTCCGTCAGGCACTATCCCTGAGGGAACAGAGCTATTCATGCTTTTGGAACGGTTACCGTTAGCCGGTGTCTTCCCTTCTGCCTTCTCTTTCTCAAAACTTTTCTGCCACCTTTGGTTCTCATCCGCTTGCGGAAGCCGTGGTCTTTGATTCTGCGGCGGTTGTGCGGCTGATAAGTTCTTTTCATATAGCTCCTTGGGTTTTATAAGTTGAAATTTCAAATTAAACTAACTGGGTCAGCATAGTCAAGCGAAAAGAGTTAGGCTTTGAAATGTAAAATTTTTTTCTGTATCCGCAAAAAATGTTGCCCTAATCTTTGCGATTAACGCAAAATTAGAATTCCCGCAGAAAAATTCACGTCGCCACAGCATTTTTACTTGACAGTTCTTTAAGTCGGCATCTGGCTGTTTGTTGCGAAAACGGTTTGGGGCTTGTAAACAAAAATGTTCTCTCGGAAAATATTTTGGGAATTTCTCATAAATAAAATTTCGCTAAGCAGTTCAAATAACAGCCCCAAAAAGTTTTTTGCAGTAATCTTTTTTTATTTCTTGACAAAAGCCGTTTGAGAAATATTTTAGAGCTAAATGGTCAAGGCTTTGACCATAAATGAAATTGTTTGGGAAATTTTTTAGTCAATTAGGATAAAAAATGAAATTTGGAAAATTAAACCCGACCGATACAAAATCTAAATTTTAAGGGTGTTTTGAGGTTTGAAACCTTTAAAATTTCCCAACTTAAACCAAAAATCGTCAGAATTCAAAGCTTATCCACATTTGTGGACAGGTTGTTAATAGCCCATGCCTCAAGAAAATGAAGCCCTCTGGCAAAGCTGCCTGGAGATAATCCAGACTAAAATCAAAAAAGAGTCTTTTTATACCTGGTTCAGGCCTACTAAAGGAATTCCAGCGGGGGGTAGTACTTTAAAAGTGGCTGTCCCCAATGGGTTTGTGGCGGAATGGCTAGAAGAACATTATTTGCAACTGATAAAAGAGGTCGCCAGGGAATCTGTTGGGTCCGAACTTGAAATCTGTTTTTCTCTTCTCAAAGATTCGGGTGAGGGGGGGATGTCCCCGGAATTATTTCAGGTTCAGGAATCTGCCGTTTCGGAGAAACCTCAAAGAATAAATGAACCCAACAGCTCAAATGGCACTGCTCATAACTTCAACTCCCGCTATACCTTCGAAACTTTTGTGGTGGGGGAAAACAGTCAGTTTGCTCGGGCCGCTGCTTTGGCAGTAGCAGAGGCGCCGGGGAAAACCAAATATAATCCCCTCTATATATATGGAGGAGTAGGATTAGGGAAAACCCACCTGATTCAAGCCATCGGACATTATGTGGGGGAGCTGGCTCAAACCTCTCCCACGGGGATGGTCAAACCCTTGACCTACAAAATTTACTATGTAACCAGCGAAAAATTTACCAACGACTTCATTTATGCCATTGGGTCTTCCACCATGCCGAAGTTTACCGAGCATTATCGCAATGTGGATTTATTACTGGTGGATGACATCCAGTTTTTTGCCGGCAAGGAATCCACCCAGGTGCAATTCTTTCATACCTTTAACGCCTTATACCAAGCCGGCAAGCAGATTGTCTTAACCAGCGACCGGGCTCCCCATGAAATCAGCGGTTTAGAAGAAAGATTGCTCTCCCGCTTTCAGTGGGGATTGGTAACCGATATTCAACCCCCGGATCTGGAGACCAGAATTGCCATCATAAATAAAAAGCTGACCTCCGAAAAGGTGGTTTTACCTTTTGAGGTGGCTCAGTTTATCGCCCAAACCTTTACCGCTAATATCAGAGAGCTGGAAGGGGCTTTGATCCGGCTTCTGGCTTATGCCTCCATTTCCAATAAATCCATTGACCTGAATTTAGCGGAAGAAATTTTAAAAAATGGAACCCATAGGGCATCTTTAGGCAATGGGAATAAAGAGGTTTCGATTGAACAGATAATAAAGAAGGTGGCTGTTGCCTTCAATCTCTCGGAGACCGAGCTGAAATCCAAAAGCAAAACCAAAGAGCTCGCTTTCGCGAGGCAGGTGGGGATGTATCTGGCCCATAAACTGACCCAGTATTCGCTTAAGACCATCGGCGAGAAATTCGGAGGCCGGGACCATTCCACCGTGATTCATGCCTGCAAACTGGTAGAAGAGGGTCTAAAAAATGAGCCGGCTTTAAAAAATAGAATAGATAAAATTATAAATTCATTATATTAGCGAGGTTTGGAATCACGAAAGCACGAAAAACGAGAAAGTCACGAAAAAATTCAAGGCCGTTTGAGAGCATTTAGCAGATTTCAAAAAAGGTTGCAGACTGTGGAGTTCGTGTGGAAAAACTGTTAACCAAAAATGTCCGATTTTATCCAGAACTTATGAAAAACATTTTGACAAATTATCAACATTTTACTTTGTTATTGGACAAGAGTTTATTATATTTTTCCACCAATTCACAGT
>JBIOYE010000017.1:0-11578 GCA_044870015.1 Candidatus Zixiibacteriota bacterium | reverse complement strand
TGGCTGATTTCTTGCCGTAACCGGTAATTTGAATCGGATTTCCTTTAACCGCTGAAGCGTTACTGTGGTCAAAATGACCGTGAGACATTAAGAGAATATCTGCCGAAATATCCGGCATCGGATAACCAACGGAACTGTCAAAAGGGTCCAGGGCTATTTTTACTTTGTTATTGGTTATCAAAAAGTGTGCGTGCCCGAACCATTTTATGGTAACTTCTGACATTTTCCCTCCTTCGCCTGCTGCTTTCTGAACTGGACTTGGGTTAGCTAGCAGTAAAAAAATTGAAATTAAAATATTTAATAACATCAAAGCTTATTTACTCTTCTTTTTGGGCTCCCAATTCAATAATGTCTCTATATGGGTTTTGACTGAACTGGATAAACTTTTTAAGTTATAACCCCCTTCTAAAACTGAGACCACCCTGCCCTGACAGGAGTCTTCTGCCAATTTCATCACCACTTCAGTCATCTTCTGGAACCCTTTTTCAGTCAGATTGATTTGAGCCAGCCCGTCGTCCTTATGCCCGTCGAATCCGGCTGAAATTAAAACAAAATCCGGCTTGAATCTTTTGGCTTCCGGGTAAAAGATATTTTCAAACAGTTCAATGTATTCGGTATCCCCACTTCCCGGAGCCATCGGAATATTTAAAGTGTACCCTTTACCCTCCCCTTTCCCTTCTTCCTCTTCACTGCCGCTGCCGGGGTAAAAGGGGAACTGATGCACGCTGAAATAATAAACCGATGGGTCAGAGTAAAATATGTTCTGGGTCCCGTTTCCGTGATGCACGTCCCAGTCCACGATTAATATTTTCTTCAATTTATAATTTTTCTGTAAATAGCGAGCCGCAACGGCCACATTATTAAACAGACAAAAACCCATGGCTCTGTCTTTTTCCGCATGATGTCCCGGCGGGCGAACCGCACAAAAAGCATTGTCAACTTTTTTCTTCATGACTGCATCACAGGCCGCCAAAACTCCGCTAACTGCTTTGAGGGCGATGGCAAAAGATTCTTCGCTGACCACCGTATCGGCATCTAGGAGTCTGGGACCTTCCTCACAGACCTTTTTCACAAAATCGATATAATCCTTGTCATGCACTTTTTCCACCCATTCTAAGGCAGAATGGGAGGCCTCAATTTTTGCCAGTTTTTCTAAAAAACCGGATTTCTCCAGGCCGGACATAATGGCTTTCAATCTGTCCGGCTTTTCCGGATGGTCTTTGCCGGTCAGGTGTTTTAGATAATCGGGATGAAAAACTAAACCGGTCTTAGGCATATTCTTTCAGGTTCCAAAAATTGAATTTGCTGATTAAAAATGAAAATAAATAAGTGCAAAGTACGGCTAACAAAAATCGTGAGGTCAGAAAATACAGGGCATTAGCTCCTACCGCCATAAAAAGCAAAGTGTCTTCAATTACAGAATGGCATAAACCTAAAAAGCAGGCCACCAAAAAAATCTGTTTTCGGGCAATCAGCCCGGTTCTGGCTTCGCTTATCAAAACTCCTCCACCGTAAGACATTCCCACAAATAAGCCGGCCAAAAGTGGAAGCAAAGCTTCTTTTTCCAGACCGATTTTTCGGGTATAGGGGAGAATCTTATCAGCCAGCCAATCAAAAAAGCCGGCCGCTTTGGCCAACTCCATACTTATCATCAGGGGAACGATAATCACAAACACTATTCCCAACAGTTTGAAACCTCCCTTAGCCTGGGCTTCCAACATCGCTATCCAGTCCATGTTCATCCTATAAGCACCTGTTTCATTATAATACCTAAAACCAGAGATGTCAAAACCCTCAAGCAGAAAACTGAGAGAAATTTGGTTTTCATCTGCTGTACGATGGTGATTTCCAGAGGCAGAGAATGTGAGATGCCTAACATAACCGCCAGTATTGTGGCTTGCTCACCGCTTAGCTTTATGGAACTGATGACTGCCAAAGCCGCGTAAAGATTGACCGTATTTCCCATCACTATGGCTAAAGCTGCGTCTCCGGGTAGTCCGAAAATTTTCATAAACGGCTTGAAAAAATCTGCCACTGCCGGCAGAACCGGAGTGAATTTTAGAAAAGTGACAATGGCAAATACCGGAATCATTATTTTGGCTAAGGTAAAAAAGGTAGCTAAGCCTTTATTTAAACCAATTTTGGCGGTCTTTGTAAAGTCAAATGGTATCTTGGCCATATCTGGAATATAAATGACTCACATTTGCTCCGGAGCTTTCAGCCCTAATAATCTTAAACCTTCTTTTAAAATCACTTGTGTAGATTTAACCAAAAGCATTTTAGCTCTGTTTTTCTCTTCTGCTTCGGATATAATTTTAATATTCTGGTAGTAAGTATTGAAAGTCGAAGCCAGTCTGATTAAGTAATTGGACAAAACCGCTGGTTCATAGCCATCAATAGCTCTGTAAATAGTTCTGGGAAAATCTTCCAAAATTTTAACCAGAGAGATTTCTTCTTTTTCTTTCAGGAGCGAAAAATCTGTTTTCTCATCAATCTTTCCTTCATATTTTTTCTGTAAACTGCACAAACGAGCATGAGTATATTGGAGATAGGGACCCGTCTCCCCTTCAAAATTTAAAACCTCCTCCCACACGAAATCAAAATCTTTATTTCGGCGGCGGGCTAGATAGGCAAAAACCACCGCTCCGATTCCCACTTGCTGCGCTACTTCTTTTTTATTTTCCAATTCCGGATTTTTCTCTTCAATTATTTGACCGGCCAAATTTATGGACTTATCCAGCACATCTTCCAGCAAAATTATATTTCCTTTTCGGGAAGACAAAATCTCATCTTCGAATTTCACCCAGCCAAAATCTACATGAATACAGTTGTCAGCCCAAGTGTACCCCATCAATTTCAAAACCGTAAACACCTGCTGAAAATGTAGTCTTTGACTATTTCCCACCACATACAAGTTTTTATAAAAATTATAAGTTTTATACCTATAAATAGCGGCGGTAATATCGCGAGTGGCATACAAAGTTGATTCGTCTTTTTTCTTTATCAGGCAGGGAGGTAGATTAAACTGGTCCAAATTGACTACCAAAGCATCCTGGCTCATCTGGGTCATTTTTTTCTCTTGCAATTCTTTGACAGTCTCTTCAATCATATTTTCATAAAAACTTTCCCCGGCATAGGCTTCAAATTCTATCTCTAAAATTTTGTAAATTCTTTTAAACTCATCCAAACTGATTTTTCTGAATTTCTCCCACAAAAGGCGGCTGTCCTTATCTCTTTTCTCTAACTTTTGAAACGCCCGGCGGGCTTCCTCTTCTAAAGCCGGATTCTTCTCCGCTTCTTCGTGGAATTTGGTGTATAGATTGTAAAGTTCAGCTACCAAATCCTGTTTTAGAATCCCCTTACCCCATTTTTTATAAGCCACCAGAAGCTTTCCGAACTGGGTTCCCCAGTCACCCAAATGGTTTATTCCCACAACGGAGTAACCTAATTTTTCAAGCAACAGTTTCAACGAATGCCCGATTACGGTAGAGCGCAGATGCCCGATTCCGAAGGGCTTGGCAATATTAGGAGAGGAATAATCGATGGGAATTGTTTTACCCTTTCCAATTGTATCTGAACCGTAATTTGAATCTTGTTTTAAAATTTGTTGCAGGACCATTTCTGCTAATTTGATTTTATCAACAAAGAAATTTACGTAACCACCCACCGATTTGACTTCCGAAAAGAGTTTTTCGGTTTTTATTCGGGAGGCAAGTTCGGCCGCAATCTTATCCGGGGCTTTTTTAAATTTTTTGGCTAAACCAAAACAGGGAAAAGCATAATCCCCTAATTTATCATCCGGAGGAATTTCCAGCAGTTGCTCTACTTCCTGGGGAAGTAATTCAGTTTTCTGCGAGATGACTTTTACAATCTCTTGAACAAAAGGATTATTCATTGTCAATCTATTGAAATTGGACTTCTATGAAAAAAAAATTGGTGCCATCATTCGTAGTATAAAATTCCTTCGAATGATTTTTCGGTCGGTCCTATCAAGAAAAGATGGTTATTCTTTAAATCCCATTTTACTTCTAAGGAACCATGTTTGAAAACCGCCTCAATCCGAGGTTTCAATTTTTTATCCAGATAACCGGCAATCAGAGCCGCCGTAGCTCCGGTCCCACAGGCGATAGTCACCCCGCAGCCCCTCTCCCAGGTTTTCTGCTCAAATTTACCCGGATTCAATATTTTCACAAATTCCACATTGGTTCTCTTGGGAAAGACCCTATGGGTCTCAATTAAACTTCCGATTTCAGTCCAGTTTTCCGGAAACTCTTTGACAAAAACAATGGCATGCGGATGCTCTCCCAAGGTGACATAATCAATTTTCCAGTTTTTACCCTGTAACTTTAAGTCCAATTTTTTCACTTTATATTTAATTTTTCCCAAATCTGCTTTGACCCAAAAATTTTTGGTGTTGATAATTTCCGTCTCAATAATTCCGGCTTTGGTTTCGATTTTCTGCTTTCTATTTCTGGATAATCCGTTTTCATAAATATATCTGGCAACGCAACGGACCCCGTTCCCGCACATCTCTCCTTCGCTTCCGTCCACGTTGAAAACCCGCATCCGGAAAGGATACTTCTGGCCTTGGGTGATGACTATCAGACCATCCGAACCGATGCCTAAATGCCGGTAGCTGACTCTCTTGGCTAAACGGTTTAAATTTATTTTTTTCATGCCGGGACTGAAAGTGTCAATAAAGACATAATCATTCCCCAGGCCGTGTAATTTGGAAAATTTTATCTGCATAAACTTTTTTAAATCTAATTAAAATCAGAGTTTTTGGCAAATTCTTTTAACCGGCTGCAATTCGCTGTCATTTCACTTGACACTGGCCTCAAATCTGTATAATATTAAATTTATTGATGCCGATTAAATAAATGAGGGTATGGATAATCAAGCTTTTGATTTAAATTCTAATTCCGGCAATTACGGAGATGGCCCCCCTAGAAGGGAAAGCTCCAACTTTCTGAGTTATCTTCTGGTTATTGCCAGGAATCGAAAATTTATCATTGGGTCATTTTTTGTAGTGTCTTTCACGGTCGCCATACTTTCCCTTTTCCTGCCCAACTGGTACACTGCCAAAACCACCATTCTTCCACCTGAAAAAGAAGGATTCTTGGTAGGGGTTTCCGGAAGCGGCGGGCTCTCTTCCATAATGGGTGATTTGGCTTTGCCTTTGATGGCGACCCCTTCGGATGTCTTGGCTTCCATCCTGAATAGCAGAAGAGTGGCCCAGGCGGTCATTGATACCGAGGATTTGCAGGGATATTACGGCCTTAAGACCAAAGAGAAAACTTTGAAAGAAGTCTGGTCCCATCTGAAAGTCTGGGTGGGAGAAGAAGGGATTGTCAATCTGACCTATGAAGATAAAAACCGGGACAAAGCCGCCAGCATAGCCAACGGTTTTATTGAAAAACTGGATGAAGTCAATCGCCAGACCCAGATTTCCAAAGCCAAAAACAAGAGGGTCTTTTTAGAGGAAAGATTGACCCAGACCGAGGAACTATTAAAAGAAGCAGAAGAGAATCTGAAAAAATTCAAAGAATCCAAAAAAGTGGCTTCCCTGGATGAACAGACCAAATCTACGATTGAGTCAGCGGCTGACCTAAAAGCTAACCTGGATTCCATCGAAGTTGAACTTTACGTAGCCACCAAAACCTCGCCGGCCTCCCCCTTTACTCTTGAATTAAGATTGAGAAGAGAAGAGCTGTCCCGCAAGCTGAAACAGACCGATTCCACTTTAATTCAGATGGCTTCCATGAGTCTGGATTTCACTCTTTTGTACCGGAATGTGGCTTTGCACAACAGGGTTTTTGATTTGTTGACCCAGGAATTGGAAAGAGCCAAAATTGAGGAAGCCAAGGATACCCCTTCTCTGCAAATATTAGACCAGGCCGTTACGCCAGAGAAAAAATCCCGGCCCAAAAGAACATATCTGGTAGCTTTCGCCGGATTTTTGACCCTGCTTTCCAGCATCTTCTGGGTCTTTCTGAAGGAATATATCTCCAATTTCAAACGGCAAAACCCACAGGAATTCAACAAACTGCAGAATGTATATCGGGGAGTCTCCGGGGATATTACTCAATTCCGCCGGTCCCTCTTGAAATTCAAGAAGACCAAAGTTTAATCCGCCTAAGGCGGACTTACTGCCGAAATTAATTAAGAAATGATAAAAGTCGGTATCATCGGTGTGGGTGACTGGGGGAAAAATCTACTGCGGAATTTTGCCAGTCTGAAAGATTGTGAGGTGGCTTTTGTCTGCGACCCGGACGAAAAAAATTTAAAGAAAGCCTCACAGCTTTTTCCTTACCTGAATTTCTGCCAGGATTATAAAAAAGCCCTGGCCCAAGACCAAATTCAGGCCGTAGTCATTGCCACACCTCCGGCCACTCATTATGAGATTGCCCAGAATGCGGTAATGGCCGGTAAGGATATTTTTGTGGAAAAGCCATTAGTCCTGGACTCATCTGAGGGAGAAAAGCTGTGTGAACTGGCCGAAAAGAAGCAGCGGCTTTTGATGGTGGGACATATTATGCTTTACCATACCGCTACCTTGAAATTGAAAAAATATATCGAAGAAGGGGAACTGGGAGAAGTCAGGTATGTTTATTCTACTCGAGTTAATTTGGGGAAAGTCCGGCAGGAGGAAAATGCTTTGTGGAGTTTTGCCCCGCATGATATTTCGGTAATTTTATATTTATTGAGACAGACTCCAGTTTCGGTTTCCTGTAGCGGAAGCTGTTATTTGCAGCCGGGAATTGAAGACGTGGTCTTTCTGACCATGCACTTTAATAATAATGTTATAGCCAATGTTCACGTCAGCTGGCTGGACCCGCATAAGGATAGAAAGCTGACCATTGTGGGCAGTAAAAAGATGGCGGTTTTTGATGACACCAAACCCTCTGAAAAGGTCTGGATTTTCGACAAAGGGGTGGACAGCAATATGGATTATAATACCTACGGTGAATATTTGAGTTTGAGGACCGGAGACATCGTTATTCCCAAAATTGACTCAGTTGAGCCACTGCAGTCTGAGTGTCAGCATTTTTTGGATTGTGTCAAAGAGCGGAAAAAGCCCCGCAGTGATGGAAAGGAAGCCCTGGCCGTGCTGAAAGTGCTGGTGGCAGCCCAGAAATCTTTAAAAATGGGGGGAACCCCGGTGAAAGTAGAATGCTAAAGCATGGGGTACCTAAAAATAGGAGAAATCATGCAAGCTTTTGTGGATAAAACTGTTCAAATAGGAGAAAACACCAAAATCGGTCTGGGTTCGGTGATTTCAGAAAGAGTAAAGATCGGCCAAAACTGTCAGATTGGCAATCAGGTAGTCATTCATGCTGAAACCGAAATTGGTGATGATGTCAGAATAGATGACCACTCCGTAATTGGAAAATTGCCTCTAAGGGCTAAACAGAGCAAGACCACCTCGGATAAGAAATTGTCCCCGGCCAAAATAGGGGAGAATTGCTTAATCGGCACTTCAGCCGTCATTTATGCCGGAGCGACCTTGGGTAAAGCGGTTTTGGTGGCGGATTTGGCAACCGTCAGAGAGGATGTTACCATCGGGGATTTTACCATTGTGGGAAGAGGCGTGGCGGTTGAAAACCAGTGTAAAATAGGTTCATATTGCAAACTGGAAACTAACGCTTATATTACCGCTTATTCAGAACTGGAAGACCGGGTCTTTATTTCTCCGGGAGTGGTGACCAGCAACGATAATTTTGTGGGAAGAACCAAAGAGAGAGTAAAATTTTACAAGGGGGTAACGGTGAAAAAAGGGGGCCGAATTGGTGCTAACACAACGGTATTACCTGGTAAAGTGATTGCTGAGGATACTTTAGTAGCAGCCGGTTCGGTGGTGACCAAAGATACCCCGGCTAGAAAAGTAGTCATGGGTACGCCGGCTAAAGTCATCAGAGATGTACCCAAGGAACAACTACTGGAGAACCAATAATGCAACAGCCCAATATTTCTGAAATGAAAGATATTAAGAAAACCAAAAATGAATCTGTCACATCTGTTCCTTTATTAGATTTAAAGAGACAGTATGCTTCCATCAAAAAAGAGATTGATGATGCTATTGCCAAAGCCGTTACTCATGCTCAATTTATCCTGGGTCCGGAAGTAAAAGCTTTCGAGGAAAACGTTGCTTCTTATTGCAAAACCAAATTTGCCATCGGAGTGGCATCCGGAACCGATGCTTTGCTCATTAGCTTGAGAACCTGCGGGGTGGGACCTGGGGATGAAGTAATTATCCCCACGTTCTCATTCTTCGCTACCGCTGGCGTGGTGCATAACTTAGGAGCCAGACCGGTTTTTGTGGATATAAATCCGGAGACTTACAACCTCGGCCCGAATTTAATCGAAGAAAAAATCACCAAAAAGACCAAAGTTATAATGCCGGTGCATCTCTTTGGTCAGACCTGCGATATGGATCCGATTTTGGATTTGGCGAAAAAATATAATTTGAAAGTAGTGGAAGACGCCGCTCAAGCTTTGGGAGCGGAATATAAGAATAAAAAAGCCGGCAATTTGGGTGATTTGGGATGTTTTTCCTTTTTCCCCAGCAAAAATTTAGGCGGCATGGGGGACGGAGGGATGGTGGTTACAAATAATCCGGAGTTGGCTGAAAAAGTTAAACTTTTGAGAACCCACGGCGCAAAACAAAAATATTATCACGATATAGTGGGTTACAATAGTCGTTTGGACACTCTGCAAGCAGCAGTTTTAAATGTTAAATTAAAACATCTGGATAGTTGGAGCAAAAAGAGACAGGAGAATGCTCAAGTTTACAATAAAAACCTGAAGGGAATGGAAATCACTCTGCCCAAAGCTGAAAATTTTAATAACCATATTTATAACCAGTATACCATCGCCGTAAAAAACCGGGATGAATTGAAGGACTTTTTAAAACAAAAAGGGGTCGGTTGCGAGGTCTATTATCCAACCCCCTTACACCTGCAGAAATGTTTTGAATATTTGGGTTACAAAAACGGCTCTTGCCCGGCAGCGGAAAAAAGAGCCCTGGAAGTAATTTCTATTCCGGTTTTCCCGGAATTGACTGAATCAGAGCAAAATTATGTGATTTCTGCCATAAAGCAGTTTTATCAGAATTAAAATGAAGGTTGTTTCAGTTGTAGGAGCCAGACCCCAGTTTATCAAGCTTTCCGCCCTATCTTCCAGATTAAGAAAATATCATAAAGAAATAATCGTTCATACTGGGCAGCATTATGACCAAGAACTTTCGGCTCTTTTTTTTAAGGAGCTGAAAATTCCTAAACCGGATTATGATTTGGAAGTCGGTTCCAGCTCTCAAGCCGAACAGACCGGCAAAATGCTGATTAAGCTGGAGCAGGTTCTGGAATTTGAAAAGCCGGATTTGGTCTTGGTATATGGTGATACCAATTCCACCTTAGCCGGGGCTCTGGCCGCTGGTAAATTACAGATTCCTTTGGCTCATATCGAAGCCGGCATGCGCAGTTATACTGAGATGCCGGAGGAAATAAACCGCAAAGTCACCGACCATTTATCCCAGATTCTTTTCTGTCCTACTCCTCAATCAGTGAAAAATTTAAGAAAAGAAGGAATAACCCAAGGAGTTTATTTAGTGGGAGATTTGATGTATGAAGCTCTGTTATCTAAGCTTCGCGTGGCTCAAAAAAAATCTACTATTTTGAAAAAATTAAACCTAAACCCCAGAAATTTTTATTTAGTCACCATTCATCGGGCTGAAAACACAGATTACCGGGACAATTTAGCCAAGATCGCCAAAATCTTAGAAAGCTTAGATAAGAAAACAATTTTCCCCGTCCATCCCAGAACCAGAAAATATCTGGAAAAATATCAACTCTGGGACAGATTGAATAAAGCCAAAAACTTACTCTTGCTTAACCCTATCAGCTATTTAGATATGTTGTTATTGGAGCAAAACGCCAACTTAATTCTGACCGATTCCGGCGGTGTTCAGAGAGAGGCCTATTTTTTAAAAACCCCTTGCCTAATTTTAAGAGGGACCACAGAATGGACCGAAATCACCCAATCTAACGGTTGCCTGACCACCTCTCTGGATATTGAAAAATTCCAGAGAAATTTGAAAAAATTAAATAGCTCTCGCATTTCTAAAAATCGGCTAATCGCCAATCCATCCACCAGCCAAAAAATTTTGAATATCTTAAATAAGTTTAATGGATAAACCGTTATATTCCACCATTTCGGTGGTTCTTACAACTTATAACCGCAAAGAGGTTTTAGAAAAAGCCTTGAACGCTTATTTCAAACAAGATTATCCATTGGACAGAATTGAAATTGTAATCGCCGATGACGGCTCCACCGATGGTACTGATAATTTTATGACCGAACTTAAAAAAATATCACCGGTTTCAATCAAATATTTGAAACAAAAAAATCAGGGAATCTCCTTTGCCCGTAATTTAGGGATAAAGAATTCCCAAAATCAGATTATCTTTCTTTCCGATGACGACATCATTCCGGAAGTCAATTTAATTAAGGAGCATATGCTCTGGCACAATCTTTATCCCAAAAGAGAAGATGCTATTTTAGGATATTTTACCTGGTCACCGGAAGTAAAAATCGATGACTTTATGCGCTGGTGTGAGAACGGAGGGCCTTTATTTCAGTACCATTTAATCGAAGGGAAAACCGAAGTGGACTGCCGTTTTTTTTATGGAGGAAATATCTCCCTTAAGACCGATTTCTTACAGGAGAATCTGTTTGACCAAAATTTCTATTTCGGCTTTGACGATTTCGAAATCGGCTACCGTCTGGCTCAAAAGGGATTAAGGATATTTTACAATAAAAAGGCATCCGGTTATCATTATAAGAGTATCACTTATGCCGAAGTACAAAAAAGATATCAAGTAATTGGAAAAGCGGCCTGGCAGTTGCATCAAAAATGGCCCTCCACCAAAAAAGTAATAAAAGTCAGAAACAGGTGGGTGTTGAGAGTTGCCAAAATAGTGGCTGGTCTGCTTTATCCTCTGGCTAAAATTTTAAAATGGAGAAAGGTTATTTACCATTTCAAGTATCAGAACCACCTGTCTCAAATTCTGGCCAAATCCTACAGAACGGCACAGATCGAAGGTATGAGGAACCAGTAAATGTTCAGGGATAAATTCGACTTCATTTTTATCTTTATCGCTTTAGCCTTATCTGCCTTAGCCCTCTGGGGACCCGGTCCTCTGCAAAATCTTTATCTTTTGGCGGTCTTCATTTTGGCTATTACAAGCTTAATTTTGTATAGACAAAACCGACTGTCTTTTACCTCCTTTCTGGCACTTTTGATAATCTATACCGCTCCTATGGAAAAATTCATGTGGAAAATTGGTTTCGCCTTAAGACCGGTCATGCTCTTTTCTTTTGCCGCTTTTTATCTCTGGGTAATTTTGAGCCTTAAAGATGGTTTTAAAATAGAGAAAAAAACCCAGAAACTTTTGATTCTGTGGTTCGTTCTGATTCTGGCTTTTTTACTAAGCGGTATTTTTTCCCTCAATCCGGTCAAGAGTATGAGAGTTACCATTCTGCATCTGACTTTATTTTTGATCTTATTTTTGATAGTCCA